>JAGVZX010000147.1:0-2269 GCA_018302185.1 Candidatus Woesearchaeota archaeon | reverse complement strand
CATAATAAAGCCTGTTTTCCTCTTTTGACGTTGTCTGCAGCCTACCGGTGCCGTCGACATGCACAACGCTTGGAACAAGCTTTTTCCTGCTTTCCTTAAACGGGTAAACAAAAAGCATGAACGGCTCCTCGTCCTTGTCAATCTCAAAATAGTCATGCACATCTTCCTTGCTTATGACAGGCGCAAATGGCCTGAAATGCTCGCGGTGCTTTACTTTTGTGTTTAATATTTCCTTCATTTTCGGATTTGAGGCATTGGACAAAATGCTTCGTGCTCCAAGCGCCCTTGGTCCCCATTCCATCCTGCCCTGAAACCAGCCAATCACATTATTGTTGTATATCAGATTTGCAGTAAGCTTCATTATGGAATCGTCGTTTTTGAATGCCTTGTGAACGATATTGTTCCTGTCCAGAAAATTTTTTATGTACTCCGGTGAGAACGAAGGGCCAAGGTAAGCCGACTTCATGGCATATTTTCTTTTGTTGCCAAAAATGGCATTGTCAGCATAAGCTGCGACTCCAAGCGAGGTGCCTGCATCGCTTGCTGCAGGCTGTACCCACACATTTTTGAAAGGCGTGTTTTTCGTGATTTTGCCGTTTGCGACGCTGTTCAGTGCAACTCCGCCTGCCATGCAGAGGTTTTTCATTTTGGTTTCATTGTAAAGGTGGTTCAGCATTTTAAATATGATTTCTTCTGTTATTTTTTGTAATGAAGCCGCAATATCCTTGTGATGCTGCGTGACTTCCTCATCCGGCTTTCTTATAGGGCCGAATTCTTTGACAAATTTTTTGCTGGGCATTGCAAGCCTGTAATGGTAGTCAAAGTAGCTCATGTCAAACTCTATGCTGCCATCCTCCTTGACATCAACTACTTTCTTGAATTTGTCATAGTAATCCGGCTTTCCATACGGCGACAGACCCATGACTTTGTATTCGGAGTTGTTGACGCTGAATCCAAGGTGCGCTGTCACAGTGCTGTACAGCAGCCCGACAGAATGCGGAAACCTCAATTCCCTGAGCAAAGTAATTTCATTCCCTTTTCCATAGCCATAAGAGGCAGTTGCCCATTCGCCTACCCCATCAACTGTCAGTATTGCTGCTTCTTCAAACGGCGACACTAAAAATGCGGATGCCGCATGAGCAAGATGGTGCTCAATGAACAATACGTCTCCATTGTACTTCAGCCTTTTTCTTATGACAGTGGGAATCCTTAATTTTTCATTCAGCCAGGAAGGCAAAGCCTTGTAGAAAGTCCACAAGGATATTGGAAACATCTCAAGGTGCTGGCTAAGAAGCCTTTCAAACTTTAAAAGCGGCTTTTCATAAAATCCAATGCAGCTGATTTGCTTGATGTCTATGTTCCCCTCTTTCAGGCAGTATTCGATTGCGTTTATTGGGAAGCTTGTGTCATGCTTTTTCCTTGTGAATCTTTCCTCCTCTGCTGCAGCTACGACAATGCCGTCTTTCATCAGGCATGCTGCTGCATCATGGTAAAAGCAGGAAATTCCCAATGTAATCATTTTAATCAAAAGGTCCTGTAATATTTCTCCAATGGCTGTTTTGTTACTTTGTGCTCATGCCAGCTTGACTTCCTATTCTGCTTTTTGAGCTCCAAAAAATGCTTTCCAAAAAGCTTCATCGGAATTGAAACAATGCCTATTCCGATAAAATAAACAATGAACAGAAGGGCAAAATTAACTGCGTTGGATATTGCCTTTGAAACCTGCCCCAAAGCTGATTTTATAAAATTCCATACTTTCTTAAGCATAGCCTTGGCAAATCGTATTTTGTTTATAAAAGTTATGGTGGGCTTATCTAGAAAATTTTATAAAGCGGCCTTGGTTATTTTTGGGAAATGAGAACTGTGACTATAGTGGGCCTGGGTTATGTTGGCCTGCCTTTGGCATGCTTATGCGCCGAAAGGGGTAATAAGGTTTATGGATTGGATGTTGATAAAAACAAGGTTGAGCTAATCAACAAAAGCCAAAGCCCTATTGATGATGAGTATGTAATCAGCAAATTAAAAAATTTAGGCAACGGGATACATGCAACAGCCGATGCCGGCGAATGCGTTCCAAATTCTGATGTTGTGATTGTCTGCGTGCCTACCCCGGTTGACAGGAATAATTCCCCTGATCTGACTGCCTTGATGGAAGCTGTATCGGCAATTTCAAAGGTTATAAGGCAGGATGCCCTTTTGGTTATAGAATCAACCATTTATCCCGGCACAATCGAGGAAATCGCGGTTCCCATATTGAAAAAGCAGAATT
>JAGVZX010000041.1 GCA_018302185.1 Candidatus Woesearchaeota archaeon | reverse complement strand
CAGGCAATAACCCAGCAATCCCTCCTACAAGCACAATATACCTTGGAAACTGCTTCTCATCACTAAGGTAATGCCGTATTGCTTCGAAGAAGATCAAAGGGATTATGATGTGCGCGACTGCATTGGCCATATTATCTTCACATATTATGTTAAAATATATAAACCTTAGCGAAACAAATATAAATAAACACAGATAACTTACCTATATTGATAACCGATTAGCATTTAATGGAAAATCAGCGTTTAGATTGTATTGAGCGAAGCGAAATACCTTATTTTTGGTCAAGCTTTTTGCTTCAGCAAAAAGGTTGAGGTGTTCAGATGGCAGATGAAATAAAAGCAGAGTATGAAAAGCTAAGGAAAAAACATAATTCTTTGCCTGACTATAACAAGCTTAATGATGAGTTTGAGATCGCAAATATTGACTATCCAAATTTCTTATTGAGAGAGATAAGGCACAAGATGTGCGACAAGATAGTTGATTTTGCAAAAATATTTGAGGAACTGATCACTGCAGAATCTTTTGTGAACATGCATGAATTAAAAGCATTTGTTTCAGATGATAAAAAAAAGATATTCGACCTTTTCAGAGAGCTGATGAAGATAAACAGAGGCTCCCTTCTCTTAAGGTTGAATGAAGATGATAAGGCAAATGCTAAGTTTATAGGAGATGCATTATTACGATGGATGCAGCTTAAGAAAGAAATCTATCCAGTGCTGGAGAAACTTGAATCTGCATGGGACAGTGATATTGATATCAAGCAGAAGCTTACTTATTTTGGGTGATATTTAATATGTTTAGTTATATTACATTGGATGATGATATTAAAATTTAATTATAACTTAATTTTTCATGGTGGTTTGAATGAAACTGATCTTACTTGGTGCGCCTGGCGCAGGCAAAGGAACACTTGCAAAAAAGCTTATTGACAAATATAATATCCCTCAGCTTTCTACTGGAGACATGCTCAGGGCAGCAGTAAAAGAAGGCACAGAGCTTGGCAAGAAAGCAAAATCATTCATGGATTCTGGCGCTCTTGTTCCTGACCAATTGGTCATTGACATCATTGCTGAGCGATTGAAGCAGAAAGACTGCAAAAACGGCTTTATTCTCGACGGATTCCCAAGGACAATTGCCCAGGCAGATGCGCTTGCTAAAATCGGTGCAAATGATAAGTCTGCAAAGATTGACCATGTCATCAGCTTAAATGTTGAAGATGAAGTTGTTGTGCACAGATTAGCAGGAAGAAGAACATGCCGCGGTTGTGGAGCAATATTCCATGTTGAAAATCTGAAGCCAAAAGTTCCTGGCAAATGTGATTCATGCAATGGCGAGCTTTACCAAAGAGATGATGATAAGGAAGAGACGATAAGGAACAGATTGAAGACTTTTAATGCTCAGACAAAGCCATTGATAGAATATTATTCCAAAAAAAATCTGTTGGTTAATCTTGATGCAGAGCAGGATCCAGATAAGATATTTGAGGATGCTGTTGGGAAGTTGAAGTGATTATGCTGCTGGCTGAGTACGCACATCTTTAGCAAATACCCTATAATATCTTGCAGCGTTTAGGTATAATCTTAAGCTTTCAGGAGTTAGCGCGACCCACCTATCAGATATAAAAGGTGGGCATTTCTCAGGACCTAACGCTTTAGTGACAATTTCCTCTATCTTTCTTCCAGGCTCTTGCTCATCATGCCCCAGTGCAGAGCAGAAAACAGGCACAGTGTGATATATTTCATTTTCGTGCAGGTAGCGCAGCATATCTCCAGTATCACCATCAGCTTTATGCAGATCATCAAGAACAACTATATCTGCATCCTTCAAGACAGGTAAGTCTCTGGTCACTGCACCATATGTTGTAAATCTTGCATTATAGCTTTTTGCATCAATAGAAGACATCTCTCTCTGTGCAGCAATCACTTCCAATGTTTTTGCAGATTCCTCTGCAGACTTGCCGATTACTAAGACATTTAGCATTATTCAATAATGTAATATCTTGAGGTATAAATATCTTTCTTAGAATATCATTTTATTTCCCTTTACACCGTCATCTTAAAAATAGGGATTCAAATAAGATAGCTAATAAATAACAACACGACCAAAAATAACAATCCTTATCTCCTTTCTTCTGATCTAGAGAAAGTTAACACCACTTTTTCTTTAGCTTTTTGAGGCAGGCTGAATCCTTCTGATTGGGAATACCATATCGGCCAAACTTCATAATAGTTTCTTGCAGAGAGCTCACGATCAGGATTTGCTGGATCGTTTTGTATTACACCCATACTTCGCTTGTCTGGAATTCCCTGTACGAAATTACGCACCCAATCCCAAATGCCGCCAGCTTCAACATAGTCAAACGTAAGAGTAATCTTTCTGGCCGTTTCATTGACTTCTACAACAGGATAGACATCCTGTATTACTCCGGAAATCTCAACTTCAGAGTCTGTTTCAGGATTTCTTGACATCTGAGGGTTGATGCCGCTCGGATCCCTAAACATCGGAACACGTGTGTAATGTAAAGGAGCAGTCAATGTATATCTTGATCTGCCTTCAAAGCCAGGCTGAACATCTGTTAACATATATTGGCGATAATACCAAGAAAATGCAACAGTCTCATGATCTAATTCTTTGACTCTAATTGTCAAATTTATGGGAAGGTTTTTGTATAGTTCAATTTCAGTTTTCAATGCACCATCATATTCAAATACCAATGGGAAGAGGGTAGCACGTCCAGGATTATCATCAGGATGAGTCTGGGTAAATCCAGGTATCTGCTCAATCTCTACAGTTGGCCCTGATATTATCATCACTTCAATATCTTCTCCAACTCCCTCAATATCTACATTAACTATGTTGTCAGTAAAATATTGTCCTAGATTAACAATAGGAGCAGGTTGTGGCTCTTTAGATCCTTCTTCAACAACTCTAACCTCTTCTGCAATCTCCTTGGCTTCTTCTTTATCACCCTCTCCGCCAAATATATTGATGATCCAACCGAAAAAATTGAGAATCTTTTGCATAAAGCCTGCTGCAGTGCATTTTCCGTCTGCGCAGAAATTACTTCCACACTCATAATTGTTATTGCATGAAATACCGCTGTTCAATTGAGGTTTAATCTCTCTGTCTATGTCACAGTATTTTCCAGGTATCCTTATTCCTACAGGTATGCAATTATTGTTTTGGTCCAAGCATCCTATGCTGCAAGAATCTGGTTGAATTGCTGTTATTTCAGTTTTCTTTTCTTCAGGCACTTCTGTTGTTTCTTCCGTCTCATCTTGTTCATCTACTTTTATTGCTGTTTCCTTCTCTTCAGGGATTTCTATTGTCTCGCTAATCTCACTTTCTTCAGGTGCTTGTGTTGATATTTCATCTTGGGGTGTAACTGGAGTGACTTGTGTGGTTGTTACTGGTATATTGCTGCAGTAGCCCAACCTTGTATCTCCCTGGTAACAGCTTGAGCTTGAGCCATATGCTTGAGCGCAATCGATATCCAGCTGCCTTAACTTATCAACCCTAGTATCATCACACACATATTCTGAAACAACCCTTGGATTATATGATTGATGGAATCTGCACCCATCATTATATGCTCTGGTAGTTCCATCTGAGTAAGTTACAGTTACTGTGCCAGAAGTTGCTGTGCTGTTGCCATCTGAATCATGGCAGTTGACTGGTGTTATTGTAGCAGTAATAACTGGAGTTGTTGGTATAGGAGCTGATGCGCAAACTGTTCCATTATCATTGCACCCATATTCACATTGAAGTTTAGAATAAAAGCATGAGCCGTCTATGCCTGCATATCCTCTATAATAGTACACTCCTTTAGAGCAATAACTGCTGCATTTTGCAGGTTCAGGAACACATTTATTAGTTGCTTTATCACACCCTAAACTGCACTGTTGGCTCAGATAATAACATTTTTGAGCTGCAGTATTATAATAGCCTCTAAAATAATACACACTTTTATCACAATAGCTGTTGCATGATGTATCAACTGAACTTGCAGTAGCAGTTGACTCATTATGGGTTGCAAAAACAAAAGAACTACATAAGGCTGCAAAAATTAATACGAAAATAAATAACCTCTTTTTCATGGCTTCTATAACAAGGTTATTCTATAAAAACCTTTTGGTAGAAAATTTTAAAAACGTTTTCAATCAAGAAAAGATCAATTTTTTTATCAAACAACCCTTTTAAACTTCTTCTCTAATTCATACAATGTCATGTTGATGATTGTCGGCCTTCCATGCGGACAGTTGAATGGATTTTCGCAACCAGCTAGCTTTTTTAACAGCTCATTCATCTGCGGCAATGTTAAAGAATCGCCTGCTTTTATAGATGCCCTGCATGCTTTGGTTGCAATCTTGTGCTCGATAAAATCATTTGTGAGCTTAGTGGCATTAGCTGCTTCATTTATCACATCTTTTAAGAATTCCTTTGTATAGATTTTGCCTAACAGGATCGGAACTGACCTTACAACAAATGTATTGCTGCCAAACTCTTCAAGATTAAATCCAAGTTTTTGGAATAAAATTATGTTTTCTTTCAACAAGAGATACTCTTTTAATGTCAGATCAAGTACATCTGGCTTTAGCAATGGCTGCGATATTTGCTTGTTTGATTTTTTCAAAAATTCCTCAAAATTAACTCTCTCCTCAACTGCATGCTGGTCTAATATCAGCAAACCAGAATCAGCTTCTGCTAAAATATATGTGCGATGCATCTGCCCAATTACAGACATAGCAGGTAGTTTCATCTCTACTTTTATGGGCTCAATGATTATGCTGGTATTAATATCGACACCATTTTCATTTATTTTATCTGCATTTACAAATTCATCTGCACTAACTTGTGATAAATCAGCAGCAGGCTTTTCCAACAAAGTCTGCTTATCGCTTTCAATAGCATATTTTCTTCTTGTATCTTCAAGCTTGATGTCATAAGGATTCTTTACGTCTTTATCGGAAATCTGCGGAATCAATTCTGCACCCATTGCGGCAAGAAGCGTTCCTTTGACTGCTTTAAATACTGTTTCATACAGCTCAGTCTCTTTGCTTACTCTTATCTCTGATTTTGTCGGATGGACATTGACATCGATCTTCTTTGGGTCAATTGTGATGTCTAAGATTGCAATTGGATGGCGATGCTCCATGAGCATTGTAGTATAGCCAGAATATAATGCATCGGTAATGACCCTGTTTTTCACAAATCTTTTATTTACAAAGATTGACTGCATGCTCTTGTCTGCTTTTGTAAAGCTTGGTTTAGAGATATATCCTAAAATCTCTACCTCATTTCTTACATAATTGACTGCCAATAATTGTTTTGCAGCTTCTCTTCCATATATGTTTGCAACATTTGAAAGAGTGTCATTGGTCTTTGGCGATGAAAGCAAGACATTGTCGTTATGTATCAGCTTAAAAGAAACTTGCGGATTTGCTAATGAGTATCTTGTGATTATATCCACAATTGCAGCAAGCTCATGTTCAATGCTTTTCAAGTATTTTTTACGCGCAGGCGTATTATAAAACAAATCATATACTTCAATTATTGTGCCTGGATTGCATGCTGCTTCCTTAACTGCAATTACTTTGCCTGCTTCTGTTTTTAATTGGGTGCCTTGGATATTCTGTATTGTAGATTGATTCCCTGAGTTTGTTCTAGTGGTCAATGCTAAATTACTTACTGCAGCGATGCTGGCTAAAGCTTCTCCTCGGAAACCAAGTGTATTGATAGAAAACAGGTCTTCTGCATCTGAGATCTTGCTTGTTGCATGCCTTTGGATAGCGAGCAAAGCATCTTCTTTCTCCATTCCAAAGCCATTGTCTGAAACTTTAATGTAGCTCTTGCCGCCTTCTCTCAGCTCTACTAGAATATTATCTGCATTTGCATCTAATGCATTCTCAACTAATTCTTTCACTACATTCGCAGGTTTTTCAATCACTTCGCCTGCGGCTATCTTGTTTATGATTTCATCGCTTAATAATTGGATCTTTGGCATAAACCAGAAAAATCATTATTTGTTTTAATGTTTTTTGCTCTTAAAATTTTATAGAGTATTATATTTAGCCTTTAAGATATTCCTTAATGCAGTCTTCAACTGTATTTCTTAATCGTGATTCTGCTTTTCTTTCTTCATTTCTTCTCCCTATCATAACTTTGAAGCGCTCTTTCAAGGTTTTCTAAAGTTGGATGTGGAAATTGGCGAAATGTTCCATCTTCTTTAGTTTTATCAAATGTTTGTGTATATCCCATCCTGTTCCATAAATCTACTCTCTCATCAAAGTCCAGTATGTTATTTGGTTTAGTTATCGCGGCAGCACGTATTTCAGCTTCATTGTAGAGGCTTCTATATTTGTTTGCACTCTGGATCCCTTTAATCGGATTCCATGTTCCTTGCTGTATTCTGGAAGCGATAGAACAAACAGTTATTGCAAAAATAGCTATGCCTGTATAACAAACTGCCAAAAACTGTAATAACTCTTTTGTATCATCATGTGAACCACCATATCTTGGGAGATGTTTCGGAAATCCGAATAACCCTTCATAATTTGCACTATCTTCAGACTCGTCTACAATGTAATCTACCATTTCATCTAGTGCTCTTTTTACCTCAATATCATCATCAATAAGTTCTTCTTCATCAGTTGGTCCTTCTTCAGTTGGTTTTTTATTTGTCCCGTTATTATCGAGTGTTTCCATTTTAAATCTTCCTGTTATAAGTTGTAATTACTTTAAAGTAAATATCTCTGTAATATATAAAATAATATCACTTAACTTTACGCTATTTTCGATATATTTATATATTTTATTAGAATATAGAGCAAGAATGACAAAAGATTTACCTGGTGCAGTCTTGGATGAAAATGATATAAAGATAAAACTGGATTCTAAAGATAGGAAGATAATAAGCGCATTGTCTGTTAATGCAAGATTATCTCCTACATATCTTGGGAAAGTAGTCGGATTGTCAAAAGATTCTGTCAGGTACAGGATAAAGAAAATAAAAGAATTAGGGTTGATCCAGCGCAATGAGCTGATAATTAATCCTTATGCAGTTGGGTTAAAATTTTATTCTGTCTTTTTAAGATTAAAAAACTTAAATTCCAAAGAAGAATTAGATCTCATTACTTTTTTAGTCAATCATCCGTTTATATTATGGTGCGGCTTAGTTGGCGGTGAATGGGATATAGGGATAAATTTGGTCAGCAAAGACTTAACTCATTTCCAGAGTATGTTAAAAGAGATTAAAGATAGATGCGGCAATAATTTTATTGACCTGCTTTCGCTTGAAAATCTTACCTTGACTAAATACGACAATCTTTTGCCTAAATACAGGCTTGACTCTGGGATAACCATCAATCTAACAAAGAGTGATACCTCGTTCCAAGCATACCTGAAAAGACCAATAGCAAGATATGACGACATAATTTTCAAACCTGATAAAACTGACCTGCTTATAATAGGGATGCTAGCTTTCAATCCAATAGTTTCAATTGCAGACCTAAGCAAAAAAATAAAGATTTCATTTGACACTGTGAAAAGCAGGATTACCTCTCTTATAAAAAACAAAGTTATCCTTGCATTTAATCCTCTTTTGACTATAAACAAAATAGGCATCTGTGTTTACATTGTCTTAATTGAGACTAATAACATGCAGGATGAAAGGAAATTTGAACAATACATTTTACAGCATCCAAGCATAGCTTATGCACTAAAAACGCATGGTAAATGGGACTGGCAGCTTTATGTCGGCGGAAGTAATCATCATGAATTTTATTCAGTGTTAAGAGAATTAAGGTCTGCATTTCCAGAGACGATAAGAAGCTATTCTATTCTCTCAGTAATCAGAGATTATAAGTTTACATTTATCCCAGAAGGATTGAAACAGATGTTTCTTGGTTAAGATTATAATTCCAGCAAACTCTTCTGCTTTTCTTTCTTAACTTTATCTATAATCTTATTGAGGTCTTCTCTATTAAATTTGTTACTAGTTTCCTCTTTGTTATACTTCTTCTCTTCAACAGAATTTACTTTCTTTTGCTGCAATTCTTCCTCTAATCTCTCCCCAATCTCATCCTCAACTTCTAGCATCTCCATTATTTGTTTGCTCCTGTGGATAACAGATTCAGGCATACCTGCTAATTTTGCAACATGAATGCCATAGCTCTTGTCTGTGCCTCCTTGGACGATTTTGCGCAGAAACACGATGTCATTCTCTTTCTCTAAAACTGCAATATTATAATTTTTGATGTTAGGAAGATGCTCTGCCAACTTATTCAGCTGATGGTAATGCGTTGCAAACAAAGTCTTAGCTTTGTTGTGCTCATACAGATATTCAGCGACTGCCCATGCGATAGAGATTCCGTCAAAAGTTGAAGTTCCTCGACCAATCTCATCAAGGATAACTAAGCTTTTTTCTGTTGCATTATTAAGTATGTTCGCTGTCTCATTCATCTCAACCATAAATGTGCTCTGGCCATGTGTAAGATCATCATAAGCTCCAACCCTTGTAAAGATCCTATCTACAACGCCAATCTCTGCTTTTTTTGCAGGAACAAAGCTGCCTATCTGCGCCATAAGAACAATCAATGCAGTTTGCCTCATATAAGTTGATTTTCCTGCCATGTTTGGACCAGTGATTATCTGCAACCTATTCTCTTGAGTAATTATGCAGTCATTTGCAACAAAGTTTTTTTCTATCTGCTCAATAACCGGATGCCTACTGTCATGCAAAATTATTCTCTCTTCATTGTCAACCATCGGCTTTACATAATCATTTTCTGCAGCAATTTTTGCCAGCGAGCATAAAACATCCAGCAAAGACAATTTCTCTGCAATATTCTGTATGTTCTGCGTCTCAAAACTTACTTTATTTATTATATCTGTAAATAGCCCATACTCAAGCGCGCAGGTCTTTTCTTCTGCTCCAAGGATAAGGGTTTCATGCTCTTTTAATTCTTCTGTGATAAATCTCTCAGAATTAACCTGTGTCTGCTTTCTCACATAATCTTTAGGCACAAGATGAAGGTTTGCTCTTGTGACTTCAATATAATACCCAAAAACATTGTTGAACCTTATCTTCAATGACTTTATTCCTGTCTTTTCTTTTTCTCTCTCCTCAAGCTGCGCAATATACTGCTTTGAGTTTCTTGCGATCTCTCTTAGCTTATCAAGCTCTTGATTGAATCCTTGATTTATCATGTTGCCTTCTCTTACTATCAAAGGCGCATCTTCCCTTATAGCTTTTTCAATCAAACTTACAATTACAGAAAGCTCAGGCATCTCATAGGTTTCTGTGAGTAAAAATGACTTTAATTTTACTTCTCTCAATAATCTTCTTAATTCTGGAATAATAGCAAGCGCATTTTTTATCCCAACAAGATCGCGTGCATTTGCAGTGCCGAAATTGACTCTGCTTATCAATCTTTCAATGTCAGATACTTTTGCCAACAGGTCTCTTATGTCATCTCTCAAGATAGGCTGCGAGAAAAATACCTCAACTGCATCTTGCCTTGCTTTGATGCTGCCAACTTTTAACAATGGCTTTAGCAACCAGTTTTTTAGTAGTCTTGATCCCATCGATGTTAAAGTCTTGTCTAATACTTCCAATAAAGTTGAATTTGTAGAATTATCTCTTATATTTCTAGCTAGCTCTAGATTTCTCTGTGTTGCGGAATCAAGCAACATATACTCATAATTATTTAACACATGGATCTTATTTATGTATCTTAAAGATGTGCGTTGCGTGAATTTTAGATAGCTCAATAATGCTCCTGCTGCATTTATTGTAGATTCATGCTCTTGGTTTTGCTCGTCTAACCCATATCCTAAAAGATTTGCGGTATTAAAATGCTCTAGCAATAGTTTGTATGCAGCTTCTTTCCAGAAATGCCTGTCATCAAAAAAGTTGAATACAACATTAGATGCATCTCCTAAATTTGTAGAATAATTAGTATTATCTGAAGAACTTAAAGCTCTTGTATTTTTAGTAAATCTTCTTCT
>JAGVZX010000040.1 GCA_018302185.1 Candidatus Woesearchaeota archaeon | reverse complement strand
CAAGATACTTCCTAAAGTGCTGACTCTGAGGCACGACCAGCAAAAAGTGATTGATTTCATGAATGCTGCTTCTAAAGTCTGCGGCGAATCCAATGATAGCCTGAGAAGCGCATGCACTCTTGCCTTTAATATGGCAAGGCAGGAAGAAAGATTTCCTGCACTTGAGTTTGAGCTTGAGAACAGGGAAGGTAAGATAATCACAGTCAATTCAGCTGGACAAGTAATCACGCCAGAGATTCCAGAGCTTCCTAAAGATCTCCCTAATTTTGCAGGAGAATTTCCAGAAGAAGATGCCAGACTGACTGGGCTGGAAGGCATAGTTTTTGATGGACTTAATAATACAGAATTTCGTGGCTGGGCAGGAGCTAATAGGTCATTCAAAGAAGGAAGGATAAACCAAAATAGCTATTGGGATTTTACGAGGGCAGCAGAAAGCCTGAAGCATTGGGATATCTCTGCATTGTTTCAGTTCTATCTTGATTATGGAAATACTTCATGGGTCTCACCAGTCAGAGATTTTATCCAGCTTGACAGGAAAAAAAATATTGGGATGTTCAGGGATACTATTGTCGGTAGGATGGCTGACTATGGCAAGCTTGGGTTTTGCCCTACGCAGTTTCTCAGGAGAATAATTGTCCCTTTATTATCTGTTGTTGAAACTTCTGGAGAATTGGATAGACGGCTGAATAATATCTTTAGGTCTGTAACGCGAGTCAACTCTATACTTAATGAGCATGGTGGAGATGGAAGTGTGGGTAATTTATTTACCATGAAATATTTCTTGCGAAACATCACCTTGCCAAGCAGGCTTTACCAGCTTAATTATTATGATGAAGAATCAGGATTGACTTTAGACGGCGTGTTTATGGGTATTGCAAGAAGATGGTCATTGACATTTACTGAGGAGAGGGATATGCAGGATCTGAAATACGAGATGACAAAATCTTATCTTGATCATTTCATCCAGGCATTGATAAAAGTCGAATCTCCCCAAGGCATATTAGACGGGTTTACAAAATTATATGAGCATACCTTGACTGTCTCAAGATATTTACGTGGCCATGATGTTCATTTTGATCCTGTAATCCACAGGAAATTTTTTAGAAGATTAGATGAGTTAGACACCAGAAACGTAACTGTGCTAGAATGGATGTATAAGCATCTTGAAGTTGTCGAAAAGCTTGCAAGATTAGAGCATGATGTTGCTCCAGAGCAGTTTGGGCATAAATACTACAGATATATGGCTCTTCTTGCAAATGGCGCATTTAAGGATCCAAGCGATATAGACTCATATTTTGACCTGTACAATCAATTGCCAGAAGAAAGGGCAGCATCTCATGAGGCAGATGTATTTATAACAAATTTTCTCAGCGATGCAAAAAAGCCAGATACTCGTGCACTGCTAGTTGAGTTCATGACAGCTTCTCCTGTTTTAGATAGCGTCTTGTACACTAAGTGGAAAAAACTTAAGCAGGAAAAGCGTGCACAATTAATTGAGGAAGTCACTCAGTTCATGCATGATTATCTCTATAATCCTAGAGATGTCAGATTTAAGTCTAAATTTGGGGTTGATTATGCAAAGCTGGAAGATGGTGTTATTGTCAAGCTTGTGAGAACATCGCGTGCAACAAAAGAAGAGATCAGGAAACAGCTGAGCGCGTTCAAAGGAAAATTAGCTCTTATCCCTGACTGGTTTTCTACCATGATGATAAATGTCAAGCAAAGGGTAGATAAGGAAGATTATCAGCTTGATAACAAGGATACAGGATTCCTGAACAATAAGGTTGCAGCTATCAGGGACATCAGGGAAAATGCAGAAGGTAACAGGTATGTTGCGCAGTGCATCGATGGGCTCTTAAGAGGATTATCTGGGCATTATCAGGAATTGAGAGCTAACTTAGCCAAGCAGGCATCTGAAAAAACCAGAGCAGGAATAATGGAACAGATGAAGGCACCAGCAGCATTTATCACATTTATCAGGCTATATAATGAATCAAAGATAACTGATCCGATACTGAGAAGGATGATGATGGAGATGGCTTTTGCAGTATTGAGCTATGATAAGTCGTTCCATAAAAAGCATGCAGAGCTTTATGCAAAATTAGTCTTGTTCAGCCAGTGGCGAGACCAGGATACGGTTAACCTATTGCAAAGGCCATACAAGGACATAGTTAATCTAACAGGTAAGGAGCCTAGGTATAATCTGCCTGTGTTAAATAGCCTATACCAGATATTTGCAGTAAACAGCCAGGATTATTTCATAAGGCTCTTCAGAGAAATGCAAGGCAAGCTGCCTGCCACATTAAAGATCGCCTTTGAAACACTCTTAACTGAAGCAGGGTTAAATCATCTAGCAGATGCAAACTACACTGTCAGGGCAGATTTCTTTTATAACATCTTCAAGAAATATCAGGGCGTCAAGCAGATCGAAGATGAGGCAAAAGCCCTCAAAAAAAAATTAGACAAGAAACAAGGAGTAACAAGGCTGGAAGTTGCATTAGTTCCTGGAAAAACAAGGCTGGACCAGTTTTATGGCGATATAGGAGAGAACTGCACAAGCGGCTATCCTGATGAAATATTAAGGAAAGATTTTATTCCTGTAAGAATCATCAACACGCAAACACATACCTTAGAAGGGTATCTGCATCTTCTTGACCTTAACTATGAAGGTAAAAAAATATTGATGGTGCCTGGCATCGAGCCAAAACAGTCTTTCCTTTCAAATATTGATGAAGTTGATTTTTATGTTGCGTTAAGAAAATGCTTAGTAGAATGGGCAAAGAAGGGAAATTACTCAATGGTCGTCTATCCACTGAATTCAACTGCGCATTCCAACAGGGATTCAATAAAAAGATTGATATTAGGAGATATCGAAGACAAGCCAATGCAGACATTAGATAAAGTCTGGTTTCCGAAAGAAGTTTATAAGATGAATGGGGGCATAGTCATCTGGTCAGATGGGACATCAACTTTTCCTATTGACACGCCAAGATACTCCATGCAAGTCGCAGCCAGAGATATATTTGTTTCATGAATGTTATTCCTCAAATATTTTAACAAAAATTAAATAGTTAATAATTATTCAGATTATGGTATATAAATACTAAAAATATGATGTAAGAACATGGCAAATATTGTAAAAAGAAACCAAGATGCATTAAGGGCACTGCAAGATTTAAGGCAAGCATATGTAAGATTGCATATTGCCAATCAAAGAGGATATCTGGAAGAAAAGATTAGTGGAACTCAAGGACCTATAAATGCGCTGTGCAGGGCAGCTTTTGCCAACATAGATGCATCAAAAAGTGCTCTGGAAGCAGTGTTAAATGGCTATAAAATAGATACACTGACTGAAGATCCTGCTATTGTATCAAAAGATCAGATAGATTATCAAAGATTGATGGAAGCAGATTCTGTGATGACAAGATATACTTTTATGTGCATGGCATATTATGCAGTTGCTAGAAGGATGCCGTTTGAGCAAGCGTATACTGCAGCAATGTTAAAGTTCTTAGGTCGTATTGGCTCAGCTGATGCACTAAGAAGAAAAGTAACTGCTTTTTATAGGACTGCTGCTCCTGAAGTACAGGCAACAGCAGCAATGGCTATTGATTTTATAGGGTATCTTGAAAGAAAATATAAACCACAAGGTCCACAGCCTCCTGGAAAAGTAGAACTAAGGCAGCCAGAAAGAAAATTATTGCAATAATCTATGTTAGTTTAATCATCATGAAATCCTTCACACAATATCTTTGGTTCAACACAAGAAAGCACAGAGAATTCATCAATATTACTGAGCAGGTAGAGGAATTCTTATCTAAGAGCGGGATTAAAGAAGGCTTTTGCTTAGTTAGTGCAATGCATACAACAGCAGCTATTTATGTCAATGATGCAGATTCTGGATTGCTAGAAGATTTTGATGAGATGCTGGAAAGATTAGCTCCATTCAATGAAAACTATAACCATCATCATACTGGAGAGAGCAATGGTGATTCTCACATGAAATCCTTATTAGTGCATCATGAAGTTACCCTGCCAGTCACCAACGGCAAACTAGACTTAGGTCCTTGGCAGCAGGTTTATTACGCGGAGTTTGATGGAGAAAGGAAAAAGAGGGTTGTGATGAAGGTTATTGGGGAATAATACCTCATATCTAATTTAGTTTTTGATCACTAGTATGATACTTATTCTCATTCTGTTTTTTTGCAAAAGATATATAAACCCTAACTTCTATCCTATGCCATATGGCTATAGATGAATTAGCTGGAAAATCTGATGAAATGCTCGCTGTTACAAAAGCAGGGCAGCTATTAGCTACCTATAAATCATATGTTGGAATTCTTGAAGTGATCCTTGATGAAATAACTAAAGGCATTGCCCCAAGACAAGATGCAAACTCTTTGCTTGGGCAAGCTGTTGACTTCTTCACACAGCCATATATAGTCAGCCTTGCAGCCTCATATGCTCAAACACCTGAATCATTCAAGAATATAGCAAGCACCATTGTGTACAGCATGCCATTCCAAGCTTATGATGTGGATGTAAAACCTGCTTTGTTAAAACTGATACGCTCATATGAAAGTGATAAACAAGCGCTTTCCGTTGTAATGGGAAGTGCAACAGAACTTCTCGAGACTGAGGAACTAGATCCAGAAGATTCGGAATTTGATAATATTTTAGAGGATAGGTTGAACAATTTTCTAAAATGCTTAGAAAATCTTTGCCGTGATTCTATCCATAAACTTACAATAGCCTATCAGGAGAGCCCAAAAAATTTAAGCTCAGCTTTATCAGTAATCGCAAGATGGATGGATGAAAGCAATATGGATGGAGCAGCAATCGATCAATTAGCTCAGGCATTTATGGAAGATCCTGTGCTTGCACTGGCAAAAGCAGGCAAAAGGAATGAAGCAGGAAAATATCCGATAGGTGAGAATTTTATCCGCTCTTTGGCAAGAGTTGTTAATGATGAATCTGAGCAAGGTGTAAGTGCACATGTACAAAAAATAAAAAGAGGAGCTTATGCTTTAGGTCAAGAGAAAGTCATTAGTGCTGCACATAAATTTTATGGCAACGAGATTGCACTTGAGAGATTTGTATTTTGGATAGGTGAAACTGCTTACTTCCCTAAAGATCCAGAAAGTGTTGCAACAGTTGCAGAAGCATTGGCTCAGGATGAAGTTGTTCGTGTTTCAGAAACTTACTTTAGGGCATATCCTGGTAGTAGAGAGCCACTGAAAGCTGTTATGAATAGTATTGGTCAGGCAGCTTCTGGTCTAGATAAGGAAAGTGTCAAAAAAGTTGCAGAAGGATTCCAGAATCCAGAGGTTGTAAGGGTAGCAGGAAATTATAAGGAACAAGGTCTTGATGATGGACTTTATCGTTTTCTTGGAGAGATAGCATCTGCAGCAATAGAAGGCAAAACTGATATCCTTCCGGTAATCGCAGCGAAATGGGATATCGATCCTGTAACACATAAACCCAGATAGAGAGATTACTTGACACAACAGGTTTATGTATGTTTAATTATCCACAAACATGGTCTGTGTCCTTTCTGCGCCCACAGAAATGATAGGGATTAGGTGCCTATTAAAGGCTTACGTTTGTATCGTAAGCTAATGCCTTTTTCTTACGATGGTATCGTAAGGTTTATATATACAAGCTACTTTCTAGCTTACATGGAAGCTTCACTTTATCTAATGAACCCTTGGTGGGAGAATAAAGAGTTTAATCCAGGGATAAGTAGGGAAAAATATCTCAAAGAATTAGTTGATGGGCTAAATAAAAAAGACATAGTTTTCATCACTGGTCTCAGAAGAGTTGGCAAAACTATGCTCCTCAAGCAAATAATCCATGAATTATTAAAGAGGGTTGAACCAAAAAAGATTCTCTACCTGACACTTGATTTCATAACATTTAAAGATAAGAGTATTCATGAACTTATAGAAGAATTTAGGAAGATTCATGCCCATAAAATAGATGATAAATTATACCTATTTCTAGACGAAGTTACACAGATACCTTATTTCGAAAAAGAATTAAAAAACTTATATGACTTAGAAAATGTCAAGATTTATGCATCTTCATCATCTGCATCCCTGCTAAAATCAAAAAATAATTATCTAGTAGGCAGATCTAAAATTGTAGAGATTTTGCCGTTAGATTTCAATGAATTTTTGCTTTTTAGCGGTATAAAAATAGCAAAATCCAATGGGCATCTTTTAGATAAGGAATTTGAAGAATATCTTATGATAGGCGGTATGCCAGAATATGTTCTTACTAGAGACATAGGCTATATTAAAAATACTGTTGAGCAGATTATATATAAAGACATTATTGCAGTCCATGACATAAAAGACAAAGATAGCGTAGAAAAATTATTTATCTTGCTTTGCGAAAGAATTGGGAAAAGATTTACGTATTCCAAATTAGCAAGAGTATTAAGCATTAGTGTAGATAGTGTAAGGCGATATGTGGGTTATTTTATTGATACCTTCTTATTTTACAGTATTGAGAGGCATGCAAAATCACTTAATGAGAGGATAGCTTCTCCTAAAAAAGTATACATCTCAGATATAGGCATCAGGAATGTGTTTGTTGGTTTTAAAGACAAAGGAGCACTTTTTGAAAACTTAACATTCTTAAAAATAAAGAATAGGGACCCTCATTATTTCTTTGAGAATGAGAAGGAAATTGACTTTATAGTCGATAAAACTGCAATAGAAGTAAAGTTTAAGCAAAATATAGATGAAGAAGAATTGGAGTTTTTTAATAACTCTAAGTTTAAAGTGAAATTACTGGTCAAAGAGTTCAAGGATTTGGAAAAGCTGGATACGTTGGTATAAAAAATAACATTCAAATAAAATAATTATTTCTACTCTTTCACAAACATCGTCTGTGTTCTTTCTGCACCCACAGAAATGATAGATATCTTTACAGAAGTCAGCTCTTCGATCCTTTTAAGATAGGCTTTTGCATTCTTTGGCAGTTTGTTGACGTCCTTGATCTGCGATGTCTTTTCTTTCCAACCAGGAAGCTCTTCATAAACAGGCTCAACATTCTCCAACACTTTGCATGCAGCAGGGAAGCTGTCCAGCATCTTGTTGTTCAATTTATTCTTATACCCAACACAGATCTTGATCTTATCCAAACTGTCAAGAATATCTAATTTAGTTATTGCAATTGAATCTAACCCATTTATCATCACAGAATGCTTTAATAAAAATGCATCAAACCAACCGCATCTTCTTGGTCTTCTAGTAGTTGCGCCATATTCATCTCCTATCTCCCTTATCTTCTCGCTCATCTTTGAATCAAATTCTGTAGGGAAAGGTCCAGATCCTACTCTTGTTGTATATGCTTTCACGATGCCAAGAATCTTGTTGACTTTATGCGGCGAAATTCCAAGGCCAGTGCAGACTCCGCCTACTGTTGCATTGCTGCTTGTGACAAACGGATAAGTGCCATGATCAATGTCAAGCAAACTCCCCTGCGCACCTTCAAATAAGATTCTCTTTCCGAAATTTATTGCATTGTTTAAGTAGGTTGTAGTGTTTGAGATGAATGGCTTCAGTATCTTTGCATACTCTGTATATTTCTTGAAGACAGAATTAAACTCAACATCTTTAAGCTCAGAATCGCTTGCATTGTAAAGAGCTTTCAAGACTTTTATCTTTTCATCAACATTTGTCTTTAATTTCTGCTTAAACACTTCATCATCCAACAAATCAATTGCGCGGATGCCTTTTCTCGCTGCCTTATCTGTATATGCAGGGCCAATGCCGCGTCCAGTTGTGCCTATCTTTGTACCTGTGGATTTTTCTGCAGAATTATTATCACATGCGCATTTATCATTGCAGTTATTATTCTCATTATCCTTTTTGTCATTCTTCTCAGCAGCTTTTTCAGACAGCTGGTCAATGAGCTTGTGGTACGGAAATATTATGTGCGCAGATTCGCTGATCATAAGGTTCTTTACACTTATTTCCATTGATTCCAGATATTTTATCTCTTCGATCAATGCTTCAGGATCTATCACAACACCATTGCCTATCACACACATCTTGTCTTTGCGCAATATTCCAGAAGGGATCAGATGGAGGATATACTTATCTTTGCCGACAATAACAGTATGGCCTGCATTTGCTCCGCCCTGGTACCTGCAGATTATGTCTGAAGTTTCTGTAAGAATATCTACAATCTTGCCCTTTCCTTCATCACCAAATTGCGCGCCTACAACTACGATGTTTGCCATGAATATCGTAATACTAGTTTAGTAGCTTGTTTATATAATTTGCGGAATTAGTTTGATTTGCAGATTGACAGAGATTAATGAATTCTTAGCAAGCTTTATATACTTGCACGTATTACACAGGTTAACACATAATACACTAGGAGGTAGATCTTATGACAACTATGACCTTGGCAGTGCCAAACGAACTAAAACATAAGCTGGATGAATTTCCGGAGATGAACTGGTCAGAGATAGCTCGGCAGGCATTTATGCAAAAAATTAGAGATTTAGAATTTTTGAAAAAATTCAAAGAAAACAGCACGATGACAGAAGAAGATGCCTTAAAGCTTGGCGCTGAGCTGAATAAAAAGCTAGCAAAAAAATACAGGTGAAATCAGATGGATCTAGTGATAGATGCAAACATATTATTTGCAGCGCTGATCAAGATAAGCACCACATCAGAATTTCTGTTCAAGCATACGCTTTATGCTCCAGAATTCATATTTGAAGAGTTTGAAAAATATAAAGATGAGATCAAGAGAAAAACTTCCAGAACTGAAGATGACTTCAATGAATTATTTGACTTGTTTGAGCGGAACGTAATCTTAATCCCTAAAGAAGAGATAGCTCCTTTTTTAAAAAGAGCAGAGAATATATCACCTGATGAAAAGGATATCCCTTATATTGCTTTGGCATTGAAACTCAACTGTGCGATCTGGTCTAATGATAAACTCTTAAAAAAACAGGATGAAGTAAAAATATATTCTACAGAAGAAATAGTCAGATTATAATCGAAACACACAAAAACCAATTGGTATATTTTCGGCAAATTTTTAAAGATATTTCTATTTTTGAAGTGATTATGGGGGATTTAAGAGTTATTTTTGAAATAAAAGATTCTACTATTTATGGTAGTCTTGATAGCCAAGGGCTTCTTAATAAAGATAGTAAACCAACATCTTATAATGGTGTAAGAGGCATAACTGTTAGATCTTTCTCCGCTGACGCTTTAAATTGGCATCTCGCTAGATTAATATTTGCATCTGACCATTATGAGGCTATAGTAAGAGATCCTTCTTCAAAAGAGGTTGGGATAGAAAGTAGATTTGGTCCAGCGCATATCTTTGGAATAGGTCTTAATTCACACGATGGAAGGTATTTGGACGAATGGTTAAAAACTGCTTTTGCTAAGATTGAGAGATATATCCCAATGTTTCGCAAGCATCTTTCCTATGTAGGTACTTCAATGCGTGATTATGACTGTATGTCTCCTAATTCATTTAGGGGAGATATGGAAAAGCTTCTGAGTCAATAAATGCAGTTGATAACAATTTTACAATAAAGTATATTGGTATCATTTATAAATAATCGAGTTTACTAATATATTTGTAAACCATTTTATAATTGATTTATAATACTAAAATGCCCCAAACAACACCTTTATGCCCTTACTTCGGAGAATGCGGCGGCTGTACGGCACAGCACATCTCTTATCAAGTGCAGATAGAAAACAAGAAGAATGTAGTAGCTAATGCTCTAAAGAAGAACAATATTGAATATGATAAAGAGATACAGGTATTTGCTGGCAATGAATACAACTACCGAAACCGGATGGATTTTATCTTCTCTTTCCAAGGTCCTGCATTGAGGAAGAAGGACAAGTTCAATAAGTTTGTGCCAATAAAGAGATGTGAAATATCAAATGAAAAGATAAATTCTCTGCTAACTGAGGTTTGGGATTGGTTTGAAGCAGAGAAAAATAAAACAAATGCTGATGCAAGCAAAAATAATGCAGCAGATAATAACCACTCTATTAACTTAGCCACTTTTGACATCAACAAATTTACTGGCTGCTTAAAATATGTAGTCATAAGAGCTCCTGAAAACTTAG
>JAGVZX010000039.1 GCA_018302185.1 Candidatus Woesearchaeota archaeon | reverse complement strand
AGAAGTTTATTCGTATGATGCAGGCAGTGAAAGATGGAATGTCTGGCATGCTGACAGTGAGATACCAAGTGACTTAAACATCTTAGAGCCAGGAAAGGCTTACATAGTCAGATCAAAAGCCCCTGCGGATGTAAAGATTGCAGGAAAGCAGCAGGTAGGCGGAGTTGAAGTGCCTGTAACAACTAAATTAAGCAAGGGCTGGAACCTGATAGGGGTATTCTCGCAAAAGCCTGTCCAGATGGAAGATGCATTCCTTACGATAACAGGCAAATATGCTTCTCTGTATGAGTTTTATGTTGACAGCTTCAGGAAAGTTGAGATCAAAGAGAAAGATAAGCTGTTGCAGCCAGGCACAGGATACTGGATATATGCAACTGAGAAAGGTGAGATACCATCATGAGAAAAGAGAAGACGATAAAAATGAGAAAGATAAACTGCATAAGCAGAATCATAAGGAGAGAAATGATAAATAAAATGATGCCTGTTGTAATCTTAGGAATAATCTTGATGAGTTTAATCAGCACTCTTGCAGCAGCAGTGCCAAGCCTTGACTTCAACCAGTTTTTTGGTGAGGTAAAAGGAATAGATGAAGGGACAAAGATAATCATAAAAGGAGAGGATAAGGTATTAGGAGAGTCAGCTGTAAAGGGCGGAAAGTATGGTTATTATCCAATATTAAACATTCCTGGAGAAAGCGCTGAAGGAGCAAGGAAAGGAGAGACACTGACATTTTATGCTAATGATAAGCAGATAGTCTTAGCAACTTTTAATCCTGGCGAAGCCACAAAGCTTGATCTTGTACTGGCTGCAGCAGCTCCTGTGCCTTACTGCGGCGACAATGACTGCAATGAAGACCCATGCAGCTGCAAGACAGACTGCGGAGCATGCCCGACAGATACAGATGATGATGGGATCCTGGATGTAGATGACAATATATTATTCATAAAAGAAAAAGTTGCAGAGAAGACAAAGAATTTTGAAAAAGAAAATATAAAAATAAAGATAGACAACAATGAAAAGCTTGAAAATAATTATGAAGGCAAGAAAGAGATAAGGATACAGGAAAATGAAAAGCCAATCATAAAGTTTGATTTTGATTTTGACAAAGAACAGAAGCTTGACCTTGGGCAGATCAATGTTGAGAAACAGTCCAGTTTGGAGCAGACAGGATATATCGTTGTCAGAGGGATTGAGAGCCAGGCAAACTCAAAAACGATCTATCTCGATAAGCTGAATAAAGAAAGCAAAAGCGTCTGCATCAAGGATGCGCCTGTTGATAGCATCTCACAGATGTCAGAAAAATGCAACGGAGAGAGTGAGATCTTCTTAAACTGCGACGGAACAAAAAAAGAGAGCTATGTATGCAATGATTTAGGAAGCCAATTTGAAGTTTCAGGCTTAAAGAATTCTGCTGCAAAGGAAGTGACGCAGGAGCAAGAGAAAGTGATAGAGAAAGAGCAGAGTGAGCAGGAAGACAAGCAAAATAAAGAGGTTATGCAGGAAGAAGGAGATACAGCAGCGCAGCAGGATCTGGGCAAATCAGCTACACCAAAATACCTGTGCGAAGATGGGATAGACAATGACGATGACCTATTGATCGACTCAAGCGATCCTGGATGCACAAACAGACTGAAAACTGGAGATGCAGCAATTGGGGAGGATGTGCTAATGGAGTAAGGCTAAGGACATGCACGGATATAAATGAATGCAGGACAGAAAAAGCTGTGCCTGAAAGAAAGATATCATGCGAAGCGAAACTAGAGCAGGCAGAGACAGGATATGGCACATATGATAATACTCAAAAGAAAGGAATCACTGATTCGATCATAGAGCAGCATGCGCAGCTCAGCGAGCAGAAAAAATCTGCATTACAGCAGCCAAGCGAGATAAGACAGCAACAAGAAGCACAGCAAACTCCTACAAAACAAGAGAATGTTAAGCAAGAAGCAGCACAGCAATTACAAACATCATCAAAGAAAAAGCCGCTTGGTAAAGCGATATTAGTAAGCTTGATCGTCATTC
This sequence comes from Candidatus Woesearchaeota archaeon, assembly GCA_018302185.1. Classification (GTDB taxonomy): domain Archaea; phylum Nanobdellota; class Nanobdellia; order Woesearchaeales; family UBA10200; genus UBA10200. Next base: position 9,731 of record JAGVZX010000039.1, on the reverse strand, counting down.
TAGCTGCAGTAGGAGCAATGTTAGGATTCATGTTCTTTAACAAGCCAGGCCCATTGCCTGCGCCACCTGTAATAGCAAAAAAAGAGGAGAAGATAGAGATCAAAGCGATCAAAGAAAGAAAGAAGCTTGAAGGAATCAAGGAAGATGATGAGCTGTTCAATATCTGAGTGATATGATGATAAATCAAGAGAATCCTTCTCAAAAAATCCCTTTGCCGATAGACACAGATAGAGAGGAAAAAACCAGTAGAACAGAAATAAGCAACAAAGGATATGCTGGATTTTGGATAAGAGCTTTGGCATACATAATAGATTCTGCCCTGATAGGAATACCATTTGCCATGGTGTATGTCACTTTAAGCATAATTTTTAAAGACATTCCTGGCATCAATTATCTACTGATCATAGGATATCTTGGATTTGTAACATACATGGAAGGCATAAAAGGAGGAACACCTGGAAAATTGATATTAGGGCTTAAGATTACAGATGATCAAGGAAAGCTTATAGGGATTAAGAGAGCCATTGCAAGAACACTTGGGAAGATGCTTTCAGGATTCCTTTTTGGAGTAGGATATGCAGTCATCTTATTTGACCGAAAGAGACAAGGGCTGCATGACAAGATTGCAAGAACATATGTGATCTACATGAGATAGGGAATAATAATAATAATAATAATAATAATTTGTTTAGCTACATCAGCATAAAAAGTGGTGGCGACTGCCTTTTTATGACGAACATAAATAAACAATAACCCTACTAATGTTGCGACGGGCAATTCCAACTATATATCAACTAACATATCACGCAATGCTTTTCCATTAACATAACCACTATCAAAGCGTAGAGGAGGAGCAACTCTTTAATAATCTAAGCTAGTGTTCGTCGGCAGTCACCACCACTTTAGTAGATTTTATAACACAAGCTCAACAAATACAATAATAATGCAAGAAGCATAAGACATAATTCAGGCAGATATCCAATAATTTTTTAAATAACCTAACAATATAGACTGGATATAATACTAAAGACAACATATAAAAAGACAAAAGAAGGTGGTAACATGGAATTCTTAGAGCAGATACAGAAGGATAGGAAGATAGCGCAAGATTTGGTCAATAATAAGATTGCTGCAGACATTGGAGAAGCATTCAAGATGATACAGGAGAAAAGGCATATGCAGGTTAAAATACACTCAGCTACTGACCAGAATATTGATGGAAGCTTAAAGCAAGGTTCACAAATACAAACTACCTCAAGCTTACATGCACAACCAACAACTTCAAATACACAATCTTCTCAAGCACAAGAGCAGGCTACACAAATCGTATCAGATGCTGCTGAGAGATTAGTAAAGATAGAGGAGTTTCTGCAAAAATTTGATAAGTTCTTTGCAAAGTTCTATGAAGATACAAACGCTAAATTAAATGATTTTTCAAAAAGCATAAATGCTGTGAACTTCCAGATGGAAGAATTAAAGAATAGAAAAGTTGAAACAACTGCAGTAAAAAATTCAGCAAGCAGCTCTTCAAGATCATCTGCAGAAGATATAATAGCCAAAAGGCAGATGCTTGGATTGCAGGAATCTGAGATAGAATTGGAAACTCCTGAACCAAAGCAGCAGCAAGCAACTGCACAGCCAAAACAAACATCAACTTTCAGGCAGAAAGACGGCAATTACAAGCCAGAAGATGTTTCTGTAGAGATGATATTCAATAACTCCCACAATAGATTGACTAAGAGATAAGTAAATATTATTTGTTTTTATTATTTTTTACATATATTTTTATAATTTCTTTATTATTATGTTAATATGAAACATGTAAATATAGTTTTTATTAGTGTAATATTGGCATTATTGATTTCCCTAGTGAGCTGCACAAATTACAGTTATATAGAAGCAAAAGGCAACTTTCACACCCACACACTAGCCAGCTTTGATTCTAATGAGAGCTATGAAGCAATTATCAATGAAGCAATTAGTCTGGGGTTTGATTTTATAGTCATAACAGACCATAATGCAATAGATGAGAAGATAAGAGAGAAATGCCTTAACGAGAAAAGATTATTGTGCATACAGGGATTAGAGATAACTCCGTTTATTGGGCATATTGTTGCAGTGGATTTTGGCAAAGAAAAAGAGAATGTTGGAATTAACACGATTGATCCAGATACAAAGCCAGAAGAAGTGATAAAACAAATACATTCTGCAGGAGGATTGGCTATTGCTGTACATCCGTTGCCCGAGAATGGAGGATTTACACTAGAAGAAATTCAAAAACTTGATTTTGATGCGATGGAATGCTATATTCCCAGAAACAATCAGCAGTTTCCTGCAATAAAGCCATGCGTCTATAGCTCAGATGCGCATAAGGCAGATCAATTAAAGGATGCGTATAGTATTTGTAAAGTTGAAGATAAGAATGCAAATAAAAAAGCTGAAGTTGAGGAGATAAAAGATGCTGTCAAGAATGGAAACTGCAGGAAAGCTGAATAAATGAATATAAAAAATAAATTTTCTTATTTCCCAACCAATTTAACCAGCTCAACCATCCTATTGGAAAATCCCCATTCGTTGTCATACCATGAGACTACTTTTACAAGATTGTTGCCGAGCACCATTGTTGACAAGCCATCAAAAATAGATGAAGCAGGATTGCCTACAATGTCTGAGCTGACAAGAGGCTCTTCTGTGTATTCTAATGTTCCTTTCAATGGACCTTTAGCAGCTGCTTTCATTACTGCATTTACATCGTCCTTTGTGACTAATTTATTTAATTCAACGACAAGATCTATAACAGAACCGTCTGGAACAGGAACTCGCATTGCAATGCCGTCTAATTTTCCCTTCAATTGCGGCAGAACTTCACCAATTGCTTTTGCTGCGCCTGTGGATGTTGGGATGATGTTCAATGCTGCGCTTCTTGCTCTGCGCAAATCTTTATGTGCAAGATCTAAAATTCTTTGGTCGTTTGTATATGCATGAACAGTTGTCATAAAGCCGCGCTTGATGCCAAAATTCTCATCTAGAACTTTTACAACAGGAGCTAAACAATTTGTTGTGCATGATGCATTTGAGATGACAGTTTCGCCTTTGTAATCCTTGTCATTTACGCCAAGAACAATTGTCTTGACAGGCTCTCCTGCTTTTGCCGGCGCGCTTAAGATGACTTTTTTTGCTCCAGCTTGGATATGCTTTTCACACTCTGATTTTGTTGTAAAGACACCAGTGCATTCCAATACAACATCAACTTTCAGCTCTTTCCAAGGCAATTGAGTTGGATCTTTTATTGAAGTATATCTTATCTCTCGATTGTTAACGATAATAGCAGAATCTGAACCTGCAGAATTAGAGCCATCTGATGAGAATCTTGCCTCAACATTGCCATTGAATCTGCCATGCGTAGAATCGTATTTTAAGAGATGAGCTGCAGATTTTACATCTCCAAGATCATTTACAGCAACTACATCAACACCCTTGACATTTTGCGCAGCCCTTAGAATCAATCTTCCTATCCTTCCAAATCCGTTTATTGCAACTTTTACCATCTGATCCACCTCGATGTTTTTTTTATTTTGCTATTTTAATTAGATATATATTTTAAGCACAGATACTATTTAATTTATCTGCTTATAACAGCTTAGGTATTATTGTGTTTATAAAATTTTTCATAAAAGTTTATATAATAGTGCAATAAATCAAAAGACAGCTAAATAGATGAGGAATAGGTTATAACAGAGGGTTTATTACAATTTAGAGGCAGATTTTCCATTAGAATAAAGAGGTATGCCATGGATTCTTTACAAACACCTGTGCAACAATCAGCAAAAACACAATCAACAACAATCCAATCAATGCCTGCACAACCTGCATTGACTGCAAAAAAGAGTGTTGTAATTGCAGGCTCTGGATTTGGAGGATTAAGGGTAGCTGAAAAGCTGAGAAAGAACTGCGGAGAAGCGATAGAGATAGTTGTAATAGACAGCGCAGACTGCCATACATTTGTTCCTGCTTTGTATTCGGTTGCAACAGGAGAAACTTCTGCGCAAGCAGTATGTGAACCATTAAGTGTTATTTATATAAGGAAAGGAATCAAATATATCCAAGAAAAAATAGTGGATATTGATGTAAAGAAAAAGATAGTTAGTACAAAGAAAGATAAGAGATTAAATAAGAACAATAAGGCAGCAAATACTATCCCCTATGATTTTCTTGTTCTTGCATTAGGCAGTGAAGTGAATTTCTATGATATAAAAGGAATACAGAAGAATGCATTTGCATTGAAAACAAAGGAAAATGCAGCAGCCATCTATGAACATCTGCAGGACGTAATTACTTCAATGGCAAATAAAGATAAACAGCTTCACAGACTTGTTATTCTTGGCGGAGGAGTAACTGGAGTAGAGCTTGCATGCGAATTAAAAGACCATCTAGACAATGTTTGCAGGCAAAATAGTATTCCTCGAGAAAAGTTTTCTGTCATGATCATACAGGCATTAGAGCATCTGGTCCCTGGATTTCCTGCTAATGTCCAAAAGTTCTGCGAGCATTACATGGCAGAGCATGGAATTGAATTAAGATTAAATTCACCTGTCGTGCAGGCAAAAAATCAGCTGCTTGTGTTGAAGAGCGGAGAGATAATCAAAGCAGATACAGTCATCTGGGCAGGAGGCATCAAAGCAAATAAATTATTGAACAAGATAAAAATTGAGCAAGATGATTATGGCATAAAAGTAAACAGTTATTTGCAGTCTGTCTCTGACCAAAATATTTATGCAGTTGGGGATTGCATGAATTATAGCGATCAAAAAACGGGAAAGAGAGCATTAAAGACTGCGCAGAACGCATTAATGCAAGCAGTTATTGTTGCTGAGAATATCAATAGAGCTGCAAATGAAAAAAACATATTTAAAAGCTATAAGCCAAAGGAAACTCCTGTGCTGATCTCACTCGGAAAGAAAATGGGATTGTTTGTCTGGAAGAGCTTCTGGTTTAGAGGATACTGGATGATGAAAATGAAGGATTATATCGAGAAAGAATATATGTGGAAGATCAGGCTGTAGATTTTTTCTAATCTTATTGCAATAAGGTTTATATAAGAGCTATGCATTATAATATAAAGAATATTATTATCATTACTGAAAAAAGAGGTAAAATATGTATAAGATATCTGAAACAGATAAGCATTATTTAGGAGCATTAGTCGTATTGACAGGAGTCATATTTTTCTGGAGAGGATTATGGGCAGTATTAGATATGACGCCTGTTATCGAAAATGCTTTTGTTTCTTTATTTATAGGGTTGACAATAATGACACTTACAGGAGTTATCTTTAAAGAGTTTGACCCGTTTGCTGCAAAGATACAAAAAACAATGGAGATATTGCATGAAATCGTAAGCCATAAGCATGACAAGGAAAAAGATTTCAAGATAAAATATTTTGATGAAGCTTCACAAAAACACCATATCATCCAGCACCATAAGATAAAAAGAATAGAGCACAATTTTATTGTCTTTGAAGAGAAAGGTAAGGATGTGTTCATACCTGTCCACAAGATCCATGAGATACATCAGCATGACAAGGTAATCTGGAAGAAATAGTGCAAATAGATAAAGCATAATTAAACCCTAATTTACCTAAAAAGCGATGGTGTCCACAGCCAATGTAGGCGAGCATAATTCTAAAAACACAGTTCAAGTTGCGACGGGCAAAACTATCCAACTTCTCTTCAATTATCACAACACGCAGTGCTTCTCTAACATCACATTTACAACCGCCAAACGTAGAGGAGGAACAACTCTTCACATAATCTTAACGCGTGCTCGCCGGCGTGGACACCATCGCTTTAGAAATATAAAAATTAAGGCAACTCGTAAATGGTTATATCCCTAATATACTAACAATAATACTAATGCCGATAATTATGCTTGCAAATGATGCAATGCTTCTGATTATAAAGTGAATTCTGCTAAGATTTTTTGCAAGCAAAATAGGGATGCTTATTGAAATACTGATCAACAACATGCCTAGAATTGAGCCAACACCGAAAACCATGATGTAAATTAATCCGCTGGCTATTGATTTAACAGTTGCAAGAACTAACAGCATCAACGCTGCGCTGCCTGCCAATCCATGCACCAAACCAACAAAAAAAGAAGCTCTTGAATGCCTATGTGAATGCTGAGATTTATGAGTATGATAATGCAGATGTTTTATTTTACCGTGCTTATGCAGATGCAGATGAAATCTTGATTTAAGTATCTTTACGAACAGATTTATACCAAGAAAGACAAGCATCAGGCCAACAATAAATTCAAAACTAACAGCAAGTTTCTGGGGAATTGTGATTTTGAATAAAAGCAATAATAATCCGACTAGAAGCAGAGTAAATGTATGCCCTAAACCCCAGTAGATGCCGTGCATCGCAGAATTTTTTAAATTTTTGCTATCGCTTGTCATGGTGCTAATAGCAGCAACATGGTCAGCGTCAGTTGCATGCTCAATGCCAAGCAAAAATCCAAGTCCGAGTAAAGTTAAGATGCTCATTTTTATCGTAAATCTCCTGTCTGTTTTAAATATTGCGCCTTTGCTGCATCAATAACCTGTTTTAACGGAACTTGATGTTTTGTTGCAGCAGATTTGCAGTCTTCGTATTCAGGAGTAGCTGCCTGAAGTTCTCCATTAAGATAGCCAAGCTTTATCCTCATTTTTCCGAACTTGGTTTTCACTGCAACAAATTTCCTGTCAAGCATAACTCTGCTGTATTCTGCAATCCTCAATCCAAAAGTTGTTGATTCGTTAAATATTGTTTTTACTATTTTATCCAAATCATTCTTATGCGCAATCACACTCAGCTTTTGCGCAGGCCTATGCTTTTTCATCGTGATATTTGTTAAATAGACGTCAAGCGCATTGTTTTCAAACAGTTTTTTAGTTAGATAACCATATAATTGAGGATTCATGTCGTCAATGTTTGTCTCAATCAAAAAAATATTGTCTTCTGGCTTATTTTGCCTCAAGTTCTTTATATCTACATTGCCAATAATTGCGCGCAATAAATTGGGAATAGCTAAATCTTTTGTGCCTGCACCATAGCCAACTTTTTCTACATTGATGTACGGTAGAGAAAAACAGCCTTTTGCCAATGTTGAGAGGATAGCTGCACCTGTCGGTGTCGTTAACTCAGTCCTTATTCCTGAAGAGAATACTTCAATACCTGCATTTTTTGCTAGCTCCAAAGTTGCTGGGCCTGGAGTTGGCACAATGCCCTGCATGCTTTTTGAAAAGCTAAGCTGGCCAAGATTAAGAGGAGAGCAGTAAACACTGTCAAGCAAATTTAATTTATCGAGAAGAATCACGGAGCCAGTTATATCAACAATTGCATCTATTGCACCAACTTCATGGAAATGGATTTTATTTATAGTCGTGTTATGGACTTTTGCCTCTGCTCTCGCAAGAGTGAGGAATATTTTTTTCGCTGTTATTTTTATTTTTTTAGAAAGTTTGCTCTTATCGATTATCTTGTTTATTTCAGAAAGATTTCTTGTATGGACATGGTCTGAATGTTTATGAGAATGCGAGTTTGTCTCATGAGTATGAACATCAAAGTAAGTTCCTGCAATAGAGTGTTTTTCGGTTTTTTTAATCATTAATTCGTAATCTTTTAATTTCAGTTTCTTTAGTTCATTATTTAGAAACTGTTCATTCACTCCAGCAATGCCTAAATCCAAGAGAGAGCCGATTAGCATATTGCCAGATATCCCTGAAAAACAGTCGAAATAGATTATTTTTGACATTTTTTTAGATTTTTATTTTTTATAGTTATTTTAAGTTATTTTAATTAGGTTTACTATTGATTTTATTTATCATGCTAGCAGCATAACCTGCGCCAAACCCATTGTCTATATTCACAACCAAAACACCAGGACTGCATGAATTTAACATAGTTAATAATGGAGCAATGCCCTTAAAGCTTGAGCCATAGCCAACACTTGTAGGAACTGCGATAATTGGTTTAGATGCCAATCCTGAAACAACACTTGCTAAAGCGCCTTCCATGCCAGCAACTACAATAATGATGTTTGCTTTCTCAATTTTATTTTTATTTGCAAGCAAACGATGTATGCCTGCAACACCGACATCATATAATCTTTCAACATGATTGCCAAGAACTTCTGCAGTCAAAGCTGCTTCCTCTGCGACAGGCAGATCTGCAGTGCCTGCGCACATGACTAATATACTTTTGCCTGATTTTTTAATTGTTGTAGTATTATTTTGTTTTTTATATTTGCCAACTACAATTATTCTTGCATTTTTATCATAAAATATATTTTTATAACCTGCTTGTGCATCATCTTTTAATGCATAATACATTTCTGGAGTAGCACGAGTTGCCAAAACTAACTTATTTTTTTCAAATAGTTTTGCAGTTATGTTCTTGACTTGCTCAATAGTTTTTCCCTGGCAGAAGATAACTTCTGGAAATCCTCGACGCAAAGCACGGTGATGGTCTAATTTGGCATAGCCTAGGTCTTCATAAGGCAGATCCTTCAGATTAGAAAGAGCATTTTTTAGTGAAAGCTTTCCATGCTTAAAGTTCAGTAAAAGATTTTTTAAGTTCATTTTTAGATATTGCCCCCAAGCAATAAATTAAGTGATTATAATTAAATCAATAATATAATTTATACTGCTATCTGCAGCAAACTTCCACGTTTGTACTCTGCAAATTCCACACTTTGAAAGCCAAATGAGGTTATCTTTTCGATTATCTTATCTTCATTCTTCTGGATTATTTTTAATGAATCAATATCTGCTTCTATTCTTGCAGTGTTGCCAAGATGCCTGACACGCAAGTCATGCATGTGAACATCATTAGATAGAGCAGGCAAGCTAAGAGTAGCTAAGAAACTGCGCAGATACTCTTCTGCATTTTCTACCTGTTTAAGTTTTTCAACAGTAATCAATGTATTGAACTGTATCCTTGAGCTTAAGCAAGGCATCGCAGGCTTGTCAAAAGTAGGAAGAGAAAATTGTTTTAAGAGTTCGCGGATTTCTAATTTAGTCAATTTTGCATCAAGCAATGGGCTTTTTATCTGAAATTCTGTCGCTGCCTGATTGCCTGGGCGATGGTCGCTTCTGTCGTCGTAATTCAAGCCATTGAGGATGCAACTGATTTTAGGAAGATTGTTTTCCTTGCTCACCTTGCTTATGGCATCATTTATCTGGGTTGAAAGCTCAACAAGCTTAACATATAATTCACGTTTGCAGTAATAGCAGCGATTAGTTGGATTTTTTTTATAGTTTTCATCATTTAATTCGTTTGTGCTGATGATGATATGCTTAATTCCAATCTGTGCTGCGAGCTTTTTGCTGTTTTCTAGCTCGCTTCTTGCCAAAGACGGAGAATCTGCTGTAACAGCTATCGCTTTATTTCCTAAAACATCATAAGCGACCTTTGCGAGGAAAGTGCTGTCTACACCGCCTGAGAATGCCACTATCACAGAGCTGTATCCTGACAAGATATTTTTTAATAGCAATAGTTTTTCCTGAGACATATAATTCCCCTCAATAAAGACATAAAAATCAGGAATATATAAATCTTCTTGCTAACAAAAAATTAAAGAATTATTTTCGTGCGTATGCTGTCATATCTACTAATTTTACGAAGCCATTAACTTCTGCAACATGAGGAACTTCAGCAGTTATCCTTGACACCAACCAATCTGGCAAA
>JAGVZX010000038.1 GCA_018302185.1 Candidatus Woesearchaeota archaeon | reverse complement strand
CTTTTGTAAAACATCTGCAGCATTTAAAGATAGATTATAATCAATCTGAAGTTAATTTGGATGAAAAAGACTTGCAATTACTTTACTTCCTATCAAATAATTCAACATTGCAGCTGAAACAACTTGCAACAAATCTTAATATTTCTAGTGATACGATAAAATATAGGATAAAAAAATTGATTAACCAGAATTTAATTCTTGGATTTTTGCCGATAATAAATATTTCTATGTTAGGTTACCACACATATGGCATTTTAATTCAGCTTAATCATCTGGCATTTCAAGAAAAAGACAAGATATTGCGTCATTTAGCAATGCATCCTGATGTATTTTTTTGCCTGAAAACCGCTGGCCAATATGACATTACTCTAAATGTGAGCATTAGAAACAATCTCCACCTTTACAGATTCATTAATGACCTGAAGCAGAGATTTCCTGAACAGATAAAAACGATAGAGATGTTTCTCGTCATCAAAGACTATAAGATTGCTTTTTTGCCGAATATGCAAGGTAAGAAATAAAAATATCTGTATATTTCTAGGTAAACTATGCAATGAGCACCAGATCAAAAAGAGAAATAGGCTAGATTAGAATTTGGCGGAGTGAAGACCTGATTTTATAATTTAGAGTAATGTACAATCACTTCTTTTAATGGATATTTTAATATCTTAATAAACTTATTCATAGTTGTGAAATTTAAGTATAAACTTAAGAGGATATATTTATTAAAAGTCACATATATGAATATAATTAGTATTTAGATAAGATAAATAAATAAATAATTCATAAGTGTGAAAATATAGAAAGATTTATAAATACACGGATCATAAATACCTTATGTTCATCGAAACTATAATAGGCTCACCTGAGAAAGTTAAGGTATTAAGGGTATTTTTTGAGACTAAAATAGCCTATTCTCTTGCCGATGTAAAGGAATTAAGCAGCCTGAGTATAGGATCAGTCCATAAAGTGAAAACTTTATTGTTAAAAGAGAATTTACTGATTGAAAAGAAGGGCAAAGGAAAACAGAAATATTATCAGATAAATATTGAAAATAGGTATTTCAACAGCCTGGCAACTATTTTTGATCACGAGAAAAACGAAAGAAGAAATGTTCCGATTCATATATGGAACGAATTAGAAACTTTGTGTTCTGATCTAAAGAATAAATTTAGGCATAAATCCAGAAACATAAGAGATATAATATTGTATGGCAGCTTAGCCAGAGGAGAATTTAGAATCAATAGTGATATTGATCTGCTGATCATAACAGAAAATGAATTTCAAGACGAGACTAAAGCAAGGAAATTATGCAAAGATGCTAAAACAAAAAATAAGATAAATCCAACTTTTGCAACTCAAAAAGAGATTGAATCAGCAAGGTCAAAAGGCTCAGATTATTATGAGAACATATACAAAGAAGGCTGGAGGTTAGTGTAATGGATAAAGAGTTTGAAGAAACTTGCATGAAGAAAAGGGTAAAGGAGATAGAGCCTTCAGTTGTTGAAATCATAAACCCAGTCCAGATTGCAAATTTGGCTAGATCAACTTCGATGCTTAGTGCTTATTTCTTAAGCGGAGCTGAATATACGCTTAACAGCAACTCACCCTTACTCTCAATACTATTAGCATACTTTGCGATGGAACACAAGACATATGAAATTCTTGCCTTAAATGGGCTTAAAGTAACAAGCCATATATGCGCAATCAAAGGGTTGAGCAGAGTAGTTAAAAGAAAAGATTTGGCTGAAACTCTGTCTAGAGCTTACGAGAATAGGCTGGAAGTTAACTATTTGGGCAATATAAAGACAGTTGATTTAGATAGAACCCGAGCAAAAAACTTTATCGAAAATATAGCAATACCATTCATCAGAGAAATTGATAAGATAGTATCAAAATTGAGATGAAAACAATCTAATTAATCAAAACAGATTGCCAATCCATTTGATCAGCGGAAAGAATAACCCAAGCAATAAGATAGCTAAACAAAATACATTAACTTTTTTCCAGAGGCTCATGCCTTTAATGGAATTCTTCTTGTTCAGTGCGAGTAAGCTAACTTGCACCATCCTTGCGCCGTCTGTGATGAAGATAGGGAAAAGGTTGATCAAACCGATGCCTAAGCTTAATGCACCGACTAATGAGAGGAAATTGTTAAGAATGTTCAAAAGCCAGTAGAGGATATCTCCATACATGAAATTTCCTTCAAATTTTGTTGAGCCTGTGATGCCAAGATATGCTGTCTTATTGTTTTTTGGATTTGCAACTGTAGTTGGTGTAAACTCTTTATCATCTGCAAGGATCTTTACTTGGTCTCCTGGCTTGACTGGCTCAAGGGCTTTTATGAAATCTTTTATATCAGAAACCTGCTTATCATTTACTTTTGTGACTAACATCTTTTTTTCAATGCCTGAAATTTTTGCAGGGTAATTATCTAAAACATCATCAAATACAACTCCTGCCTCATGGACAAATAATTTTTGTAATGGAGAAGCTGCTGCTACAAAGAACAGAACTACTAATGCTGCCAAAAGCATGTTAGCAAATGGGCCTGCTGCTAAGACAGAGTATTGCTTGACATCATCTGCTGCTCTCAATTCTTTTTCTTCTGGCTCGACAAATGCACCCATCAAAGGGCCTAGAAAAAATAATCCAGAAGATTTTATTTTTAGATTGTGTGCACGTGCAACAACACCATGTGCAAATTCATGGACTACAATGACTATAAACAATGCTAACCAACCTGCAAATAAAGGAATCTTTACTTGGGTGCCTGGTATCTGGATGCCTGGCAATACAGGAGAGACTGCACTCTGAGCATCTGGAACTGTAAATAGGTCAAATAGATTCTTGAAAAGCATCACTGAGATTATGACTAAACCAATGTATGCTGCGCCAATGCCGATATAGCCAAAAAGCTTAACGTATTCCCTGTATTTTGTGGAAATAGATTCCATCTGTTTTAATCCTATTTTTGTGCGATAGAGAGCGATAATGCCCTGCATATCGAACTTTTTCCTGAAGAAATAAACCAATAGGATAACACCTAAGTAAAAGAGCAACACAAACTTATGATCCTGTAAGAAACCTGCCATAAGAAATAAGAATAATAAGGAGTATATTAATGTTATTGTTAAGCTAAAAGAATACGATCTGATTACTTCCTTCTAACAGGCCTTAAGACTTTACTGTTGCAGTTTCTGCACTTTATCTTGCCTTGGATGACCTTCATGTTTGGAGCCCTTAATCTAGCCTTGCATCTTCTGCAGACAAACATGTTCTTGTATTTTCTGTTAATCGCTTCTGGGATTTTGGTTGCCAATTTTATTACCTACGTTTCATTGATTTACTTTGTTTAAAATATTATTTTTAAATATAAATTATAATCTTGATTTAGTTATATTAGTTCTACTCAGTCTTTATCTGCTTCATGACTTTCTCGTCAAGTATGGTCCAGTATAAGACAGTGCATCCTTCAACTACCTGATTGCGAAGCTCTTCTGGGATCTTCATGTCAAATGTCTCATATGTTTCTGAGTCCATGACATTTGCTGAATCTCCTGTAACCGAAAGCACCTGAGCATTTTTCTTTCCTACGATAGGAACTTCAATGTTATCATGCGAAGGCAAGACAACAACTCTCTTCTTCTCATCTGTCAGACCAACTGCAGTAAATCTCATCTTTGCGTGGCCATGCTTTCCTGATTTACTTGTCTGTGTGTCAACGACCTTGCAGGCAACACCATCGACCATGACATAATTGCCTTTTAATAGACTACCTACATTTTCAACTTTGACTTCGCCCATACCTATCCACCCTTTTCATGAATGATCTTTTATTGCTATATATTATGATCAGCTGTTATTTTTATGATTTAGCATGCTGATAAAATTTGATATATTTTTATGCAATCTGATGACTATTTGCATGAAAACACGAGATGATTTATAAAGGTTTTCTGTTTTAAATCAGATGTAGGCAAATTATTTTTATCCTACAGATTATGCTCAGATCTTTGCTGCAAGCTTGACATCTGCTGACTTTACTGTCTTTCTGCCTGCATGTTGCGCATACTTGACTGCCTGCGCTGCGATCTTTTCTGCAACTTCTTCAACTGCCTGCTTTAAAGCTGCTTTAGCCTTGTCTGAGACACGCTCTGCCCCAACAGACTTTAATACCTTTTCCATGGCTGCCAAAGGCAGTAATTTTTGTGTTGTCATAGTAAATAAACCTCTTTATGCTGCAGATATGAAAACAAGGCAGGATTTATAAATATTTGGTAAAACAACGGAGTATTTGAGGTTTTTATTATTATAGTAATGATATTTTCACCAGCTGAAGAAGTCAAGTATGCCTAGTTTTCTTTTTTTTGGAAAATTTGTTCTTGTTCTTTTTTTTGCATTAGAGTAATTATTGATGTATTTCAGTTTTCTTTCAATCTCTTCTGAATTATTAAATTTTTTTTCAGCTTCTTTAAATTCCCTGCTGTGAAACCTGTTTTTTGCGCCTTTGCTGCTGAACTTGAATTTCTTGTGAAGCATCTCATGATAGACAATGTAGTCAAGCATCTCTTTTTCGCAGTTTCTCAAAGCTTCGCTTATTGTTATTGTGTCTGTCTTATAGTCATAACTTCCTAGCTTTCTGATGCTTGGAGAGCCCCAGACCAAGTTAGGGCATTCTATCTGACCAAAAAAATAGGTGTCGTTTACCTTGTTGAATGATTCAAGCAGAATATTATCTATCTTGTTTTTTGGGGCAGCTATGTGAAGATTTTTTACAAAATTGTTGTATAAGTCGATGTTGATGCTTTCGTGCCTTTGAGTTGTGTTGTTTGTTATGCGGTCTTTTTTTAATATTTTCAGCAATAAAGATTGCACCAAGCCAAGAACTATCTCCTTGTCTATCTGCTTCCATTTCCTGCAGAGGCGAAGCTCAATCTGATTGTTTGATAAGCGGATGTTTGCATTGTAGTCATTGAACTGAGAAGTGAACTTGACTTTAGTCGCGTAATTTATCTGCTTATCGAACAATCTCTCATATGCATGCTCTAGAAGGTTTTTTCTTTTGTTGATTGCAAGTATGTCTCCAGAATCATCGTATTCAATTGAGCTTTCCTGTTCTTCTATCTTGTCGTTGTTTCTGAGGACAGTTATAGAATTATTAGAAATGTTGGCTGTAGGAGTATCTGGTTTTTCTAGTATTGCAAAATTTTGTTCTGACATAATTTAATAGAATGATTTGTAATATTTAATGATTGTGATTGTATAGAAATTAAGCACCAAATGAGATTATAGGCCAATGAGACTTTTAAAATAACCAAAAATTTCTCCTGCAAGCATTGGATATTTCACTAATCCTCCATATCTTCCGCTTATCTTTTTCGCTGTCTCCAAGAGACTGCCTGGATTGACATTATATAACCTAAATTCAAATCTTTGCCCATTTTTTTCATATGTTTTTAGCCTATAAGGATATAAGGCAGCAGATGAATCAATGCTTCTTGCCCCTCTGTTTAAAACATTATGTATCCTATTTGAAAAACATATCACTGCAATATCAGGCACTTTATCGTCATCTATAACTTCAGGTTTTCCTTTTTGTGATTCTGTTACTATTTTTATAGCCTCTTCATACACAAAATCTGCAAGATTCTTATGTCTATATTCAGCTCTTCTCCATATCCTTTCTTTTAATAAATCCTTAACCCTTAATTTAGTTCCAAGAAAGTTAGCTATTATCCCTCCTTTTTCAGGAGCATATTCAAGATGAAAATATGCAATGCCTTCATCAACTACAAAAAAAACATACTCAGGCATTTTTGCAGAACTAGCCATACCTTGGATTATCGGTTTTAGGGAATCTACTATCTGATCTAATGTTTTTTGCATAAGATAATAGTATGGATTATATTTTTAAACCTTATGACATATTTAGGATAAGAATTAGATAGACAATAGATTGATGGATTTTTGCAATTTATCCTTCATGGACTTCATATCTCAATATTGCAGCTACTTTACCTAGATCTCTTAGTTGCTGACCTTCTCTTGTCTCTGTGGAAATAATCTCTACTTTAGAATTAAACTGCAAAGCAACTGCTTCAAGCTCATCCATGGTCACATCATCTAACTCTTCTGAAAGTAATAAGACATCAACAACGCCCTGCTCAAGGCGTTTCTTGACTTCCTTCAAACCATAACTTGTCTTGTTCTGTTGTTTTGCAAGCAATAAAAAAAACTGTGCCATTATCTTTCTTTCTGTCAATATCTCTTCATTTGCGAAGACATCATCACAACGCTCTAACATCTCCTGCAAACCAAACTCATCTGTGTATGTGACATCTTTGATAGCGATTATCTTCTTCTTTACATCTGCAGTTATGAAATTGCCTTCTACAAGATCATACTTTGTAGGGCCTGGACCACCTACGATAATGCCTTTTAGGCCTTCCAGATTTAAGAACTGCTCTTTCATGTATTCAGCAACTTTCTTGTAATGGGCTTTTGCTGCAAGCTCTCTGTTCTGCTCAAACCTCTGTGCGCTCTGTCCTCCGGCACGCATCTTTCCAGGAACTTCACTATGTGTCTTTACTAATGGCACAATAGTTTTGCCTTTCAATAATGCAATTGTCGCATCCCTTCTGTCCATGACAACCAAGCCGAAAAACTCTTTGATATTAAGCATATCTTCAAGAATTTCCATTACAAATGCTTTGTCACATCGATATAATCTTGTCTTAATAGGAACAGGTGGTTCAATGCTCCAGACACGGACATCACTCTGTCCTTCCCTTTCTGCAACATTGCCTGAAAAAGCTGCTAAGCCATGGTCTGGTGTCCTTTTATACAATCTTAAGTGCTGCATCATTTTTGTAAGAGCATCCTCAACATTTTTTCTTGTGGAAGTGCTTTTTATATTTGATGCAGTTCCAGCTTCCTGGGCAATATGATTAATTATGTTGTTCATATCATAGCCAGCAGGGATATAGACACTGACAAGCTCTGTATGACGCCCTCTATATTTTCCAAGCTCAGTTATCAGTTTCTTGAGTTCGTGCCTTTGGTGTGCGTTTAGTGACATTTTATGCCTCATCTAAAATTTATTTAAATTAAAAAAATTATGGTTTGTTATCTAGCAAAAATAAGAGAATTCTATGTCATGCTTGTATTTGCTTTGCCATATTAGGGCATTAATTATCGACTTGGTTTATATAGTTTGCGGTGTGCCTACTGCTTAATGCTAAAAATAGAAAGGCTTATATATCACCAGCTTTCCCATAGAGATTAGGCATAAAGCTTATATAGCAACTGATAGTTTTTAATGAACATGAAGAGCAGCAAAAATTACAGGAAAAATGAATTAGTTATTCTGTTACTAGTCAGCATAGTTATTATTCTATAAGTTTAGAGCTGCTCTGGGTTATTGTTCAACAAAGATAATCTGGACTTGAAATAGCTCTATTCTCACAAAGATGTACAAGCTAAAAATATCTATGGAAAGGGAAGATGACTGGAAGCTTTTGGTTGCAAGAAAGTTTCCGGCATTGAAGTTCAAGGTAGTTAACAGCTTTAAGTTTGATAAGTGTGTGAGTAACGTATTGTTTGTAAGGGCTAATGGACAAAAGCAGGCAGTAGAGGATTTTCTCACTAAACTTGCAGATGAAGTGAACCTGCTTGAGGAAGGGGAAGACTATATGTTCTTGGAAGTCTGTGTAAGTGAGAGTTTTTTCGAGCAGGAATTGTTTGCAAAGCACAGATGCTTCCAGATAAATGGTGTTTTATTGCAAAATTCAAGTGTAGTGTTTGAAGTAGGAAGCTACGAAAGAGAGAATCTTAGCAGATTGTTCAATGAATTGCAGAAGCATGCAAAAGTAGAGATGCTGTTCTTAGGCAAATCTAGGTTTCCGACAATAACACTTAGTTCTCAGCAGACAACAGTATTGCATCTTGCTTTTGAGGATGGGTATTATGATTTTCCTCGCAGAATAAATGCAGAGGAATTATCTAGGAAACTTAGCTTGAAAGCTTCAACAGTTAATGAACATATTAGGAAAGCTGAGAATAAGTTAGTTAAGTACTTTTTAGAGCAGAAGGTGAGGTAAAGATATTTATTGAAATTAGATATACCTTTGTAATTAGGTATAAAACAGATATACAAGGTGGAATTTCCTCGTGATTAAGATGAAAGTCAACAAAGCATTTGATGCAGAGAAATGTTCTAAGTTTTCTTTAGCTGTGCTGCTAGTTCTGTTACTGCTGTAAGCATTTTTAGTTGTTATAAAATAGATTGTTATTTTTTGATTTCTGGACTTTAAAACTATATTAACATTTAGGAGGATGATTACGATGGACAGGCTTTGCAGATTTATAGGAAAACCTATTACTATTGACGGAAAAGACGGAATACTTGTGCCGCCTATTGAATTTATCAAAATAGGGCATAGATATGAAACCAGATATAACGGTTCACCTGACTATAAAGATTCCCACTACAGGTTTATCTGGAGAGAATATGGAGGAAAGTGCGATGTAATAGTGGAAAAGATTGTCAGTGCGAATACGTTAAGGCCTGCAGAAGAAGATGAACCACATGGGCATAGAAGACTTAGGACAATAGAAGGCACAGGGATAGTTGGCAGAATCCAACGTTCTTATATAGAACAACCAATGCTTAGTTTTCAAGTTGATGCAAAAAATGATGGAGAGTTGACCAAAGTTATAGAAAGCTGTGCGTACCAATTGGAAAAGAATAAAACACGATGCGGCTATGACTCAATGTTAAGGAGTTATGGATTATAATTTAATTTTTTTCCCTTTCTGATTAGGTGAAAGATAGATATAGTTGCAGGAGTTTCAGTATATTACAATGGCAAATACAAATAAGAATAGATTTGAAAAAGAAAATAAAGTATTTCTCGTCGTTAGTTCTATTGCCATCGTTCTGATCATATTATAGGTTATAATTCTCAAGATAAACCGCTTGGGGAACTGCTAACTGATTTTTCTTGTTTTAAGATTAAGCCGCAATGTAAAAATTTGTAAGAATTAGGTATAAAATAGAAATATGGAGGAATGAAAATGAACGCGACACAATCAGCACAAAAACCAGTAAGAGAACAATTTATACAGCATCTGGATGAAGTATACAAAATGCCGCATTACTTTGGTAAAGGAGATGGAGATCTTTACGGAGATAATCCTGTCAGAGACAGGTTAGTTGCAGCGCTTCCTGGACAAGGTTTAGAAAAACTTGCCTGTGAAATGCAAGGTAACCTATTACATGGAGAAGGCGTCATGAGGATGACAACATCAGGATTTGCGCCTTTTGACAGGCTAATGCAGGAAGCTTTTGAGCAGAATGATGCAGCTGGCTTGGCTAAAATGCTCTCTAATTATGGCGCAAATGGAAATTCTGCATCTGCTGCAAAAGGATTGTTAGATGATATGAGAGTACTTGCAAGAGTCAGACAGGAGCAGAAAGCTGCAAATCCATATGAGCAATGTTATTTATGTTAAGATTTTTTTATTTTTTAATTTTAATTTTTTTGTACGTCACAAATTACTAAATTTGGCGGATTTTGATGAAATGTGACGTATAAGTGCAGTGATCTTACCAAGTTGTATCTTTTACTCCCTTTCTGATTAGGTGTAAAACAGATATACAAGAGCAAGTTTCTTCATAATTAAGATGACAAATACAAATCTAAAGCTGGGAGAATGTAAATCGTTTGATAATTCTTCATCTAGATATATCACTATTTCTATTAGAGGATAAGTTTTCGTTCTCAGATTAAACTGTCTGGGGAAATCTTTTGAAATGTTTTTTTGTTTGAAATTTGATAGAATGTGATTGAAAATAAAAACTATAAGGAGGAAAATAAAATGGACGTAGCACAATTAACACAAAGCTTTGCAGAAGCAAGCAAATTAAGTGGACAAGAGCAGAGAAAAGCATATGGCGAGCTTGTAGATCAGGCACTAAAGCTTTTTGGCAACCTACCAGATGCAGTAAGAAGGCATAAAGACTGTTTAAGAGAAGGCTATGTACATCCGTTAGCTACCTCAGACAGAGGAACATTTGAATATGTGTTTGATTCAGTTCCTGGACTGGAAGTAGCATATCATGTAGCAGTTGAACAGCCACTCTTTGCAGGAAAAAAAGGATATTGGGACAGTGAATCTGGGAGAAGATATTGGAGAAATGCAAGCGATACGCTTAAAGGAGCACTATAAATAAAATTATGCAAGGATATGAGGAAAAACTGAAGAACTATCTGCAAGAGAATAACATCCATGCAGAGCATCTTGTCTTTAGCGAGAGCTGCCATTCTGTAAAAGATGCAGCAAAAGCAGTAGATGCATCTCCTGAAGATTTTGTAAAAAATATATGCTTTGTCGACTTAACTAATAGCCTAATCGTTGCAATCGTCAAAGGAGAAGATAAAGTTGATGCGAATAAGATTGCTTCTGTATTAAAGATACCAAAGCCTAAAATTGCAACGCCTGAAGAGATATTGGAAAAGACAGGCTATCCTTGCGGAGGAACTCCTTCTTTCGGATATGATGCTGTGTTTTTGGTTGACACAAGAGTTATGGAGAAGGAGAGGGTTTATACTGGAGGCGGCTCTATCACTTCGTTGATCAAAATTTCTGTAAATGAGATGCTGAGAGCGAATAAAGGCATGGTTGGAGATATAAGGAAATAATACTTGTTTTGCAAACTTGGATTTAGTATATGCATAGTAAATATTTACGATGCAGCTGCCTCCACGCCGTTGGCACTCTATACATTATTGGAAGAGTTGCTCCTCCTCTACGCTTAGTAAAGCAGCTGTGATACAAGTTAAATTATATTTTGTGATAATATTTTAGTTAATTGTTGGTTTTGCCCGTCGCAACTTGATATAGTTATATTAATTTGTGCCAACTTAATTGGCTGTGGAGGCAGCTGCCATACACATATTGATTCAGAAACCTTTATATTCCTCTCTGGTTATTCTAAGGCTTGGTAAAAAAGAGGCAGTATGAAAAAGCATCATCCAAACAATAATGGAAACAATAAAGTTGAGTTAGGCATCCCTGGGTTTAATGGATTAGTGCCTGCAGGAATAGACAAAAATTCTGTTGTATTAGCAGCAGGCACAGCTGGCTCTGGTAAAACAATATTTGCTCTGCAGTTTCTTGTTTATGGTATTGAGCATAACAATGAGACAGCGATGTACATAACATTTGAAGAGCAGAAACAGAAACTCTACAAGGATATGATGAGATTCGGTTGGGATCTTGCAAAATATGAGAAAGCTGGGAAATTTATCTATCTGCAATATACGCCTGAACAAGTCAAGAGATTGATTGTGCAAGGCGGAGGTATAATTGAGACAATAATAGCTGATTCCAAAGTAAAAAGATTAGTAATTGATTCAATCACATCATTTGCACTTTTGTATCATGATGAGCTTGAGAAAAAAGAAGCTGCATTAAAGTTATTTGAATTACTAAATAAATGGGGATGCACTTCTTTGTTAACTTCGCAGGATGAAAGCCCTTACAATGGTACGATTTCTGCAGCATTAGAGTTTGAGGTTGACGGGATAATATTGATATACCATACTAAAGTCAAAGGCAAAAGAATAAGGGCAATTGAAGTGCTGAAGATGAGGGGGACAAGGATAAGCGAAAAGACTGTTTGCTTTGAGATAACTAATAATGGATTAGTTATTAGACCGAATAAATGCGTGAATATCTGAAATATTTATATTCTTTTTTTATCTCAGATGGATAATCTTGTCGCAGAACTGGCTTAATTCAGAAAGAAGCTTGGGATCCATGTCCTCATGCAAAGAAAGCATTACGCCGTTGATTCCCCACAGACGGATCTTGCCAGTAAGGTAGTGGATGAATTTTTGCATTGTCTCCATGTTATTATGGATGCATAAGGTAGAGAGTGAATCGATGTATACAAATTTCTTTTTGCCATCTCCCTTGCTTGTTGTTGATTCATGCAATTCTATACCAAGATCTGTCAAATTTTGAGGACTGTCTAAAAAATGAACATTATTTTTCTTTATTGCATCTCCCCCTAATTTTTTAGTTATGCAGTCAATAAAAAATATGCTTGAATGGTCTATATTGCTTGCTTCCAATGTCTGGATCACATGGAGAAAAGGCCTGTTAACAGAGACATAGACTCCAGAATGCTGTTTCTTGTTGACAAAATACTCCAACATGTGCATGTTCACATCCTTATAATTCAAACTTGGAGTGACAACTGACACTATGAAGTTA
>JAGVZX010000021.1 GCA_018302185.1 Candidatus Woesearchaeota archaeon | reverse complement strand
TTCCAACGTGCTTGAATATAGGAGACAAAAATGGATTCTGGTCTTTGTGGAAAATTAATTTTATTAAATTTGAGTTCAAGAATTCTGGGTAAGCAGTATGTATTGCAGTAATATCCCAGACCATCCCATCAAACCAGACAGTAACATCTTCAATCTCTTTGTTGCGATGCAAAGTCTCAATCATTACCATAACTTCCTGGGCTCTTCCTGAACCAAGAACTGGCATCAGGACTTTTCCTCCGCGGGCAAAAGTATCTTTCAAAACTTTCTTTAGGTATGCATCTTGCTCTGGCATCGGAGGCATGATATTATCTTTGCCGCCGTAAGTGCTCTCGATCATAAGTGTCTCTAATCTTGGAAACTTAGTTGCAGCCTGGTCCAATACATGACTGCGTGCAAATTTCAGATCGCCAGTGTACAATAAATTGTGCAGGCCATTGCCGACATGCAGATGGCACATCGCTCCGCCAAGTATATGCCCTGAATTATATAATGTCAATCTTACGTCTGGAGTAATATCAGTAACTTCTTCATAATCAAGGCAGATAGTATGCTTGACCATCTCTTTGACTTGCTCAGAATCATACAATGGGTTTTTTCCTTCATTTCTTGCAATCTTTGTCATGTCTAACTGCAGTAATGCCATAATATCTCTTGTTGGCGCAGTGCAATATATTGGTCCATCATATCCAAATTTTATCAGATAAGGTATCATGCCAGAATGATCAAGATGGGCATGGCTTACTATGACTGCATCTAACTCATCAACTTTAAATTCAGGACATTCCAAATATGGATATGCAGCAACATCATCTTGTTGTCTAGCAGGATCAATTCCGCAATCAAGCAATACTCTGCTCTCAGGAGTCTGCAAAAGGATAGCGCTTCTTCCTACTTGTCTTGCACCGCCCAGATAAGTCAATCTGACCCATTCATTTTTTTTGCCACGGATCCAGCCGTCATAAACACGATGACCTACTTTATTGAGGAATTTTCTCCTATAATCGCTGTGCTGATAAAGAACTGCGCGGATGTTATCGATTATTTTTGAGCGGATAGCGGGCTTTCTTCTGATCAATGGAACCCATAATGTTTTTGCTCGGATATCTCTTAAGATCTCTCCTTCTTTGCCGATAGCCAAGCCTGGCTTATCTGCCTCAATGATGACTCTTGATCTCTGCGGATCAAAGATGACATTATCTACTCCAGCTTCCTCTGGCATCATTTTCTTTATGGTTTTCTCTGCTTTCTCAATATCCATGGTAATGCTTGGGTCAGGCCTGAGCTCGATTCTTTTCTTTATATCATCAACTATGTCTTTGATCGTGCCTTTGTTATCAAGGAAATAATCCTTGTCTTTAGTATATACAACTATGTTTGCTCCTTCAAAGCCTGCTTCAGAAATCTTGCCTTCAGGCAGCTTTCCTAAAATTTCTTTTAATATGTCTCCCATTTATGCCACTCTTGTTTTTGCCTATTTACTGTTTTATCTATAAAATTACAGAATCTAAAACACCTTATTTTCTCCTCTTATCTAAAATTATAAGTTATGTTAAATTAAATTTATTCAACTAATTGAATAAAAAATAAAATCATATATTAATAATTTATACTCTCACAGTCTGCTCGACTTCCCTGCTGAACACAACCTTAACTCCTTCCTGTGTAATTGCAACAACCTGGATGCCGCCGCCAGAAGCTGAATCTCTCTGAAGAGCTGCGTTTATTGCCTTGACTGCAAGCTTCTGTGCCTGGTCAACTGTCAGATCTTTGGTGTAATTTGTCTCTAATACACCATATGCAAATACGCTTCCTGAGCCTGTAGAGATAAAATCATCTACCTTTGTCAAGCTTCCATCTGCAAATAGATCATACAGAGAATATCCATGGACATCTTTGCCGCCTAATAAGAAATGTGAAATCCCTGGAATAACAGAGAATTTTCTGATGTTGCCATATACCATGCCAGCAAGCATGTTAGCTGCTTCCTTGACATTTGACCTTCTGTTTGTCCTTACATCCTTTAATCTTAGCTCTGCTTGTATCAATCTGACTAAAAGCTGGGCATCTGAGACAGTGCCTGCCATTGTGATAGCCATGCCTTCTGCAATCTCATATATCTTGCTTATTCGTTTTGTCACGATAAAATTGCCGCTTGTAGCTCTCATGTCTGCAGCTAATACTATGCCGTCTTTGCACACTAATCCTAATGTTGTGGTGCCTGTCTTCATGGTCTCTGATTCTTTGTTGTCTGCCATTGTATGAACCTCTATTCCTTATCTGTTTTGTGTTATTTTTTCAATCTATGTTTTTAGCATAATTTGCGCGTATTAATCATCTAAGAATTCTGTCTCACACTCTCATGTAAATTATAGCAGGTATTTAAAGGTTTCGGCATGTTTCATAAAAATATCTAAAAAAGAAATAAAAAGAAAGTACTATAAAGCCTTACTTTGCTTTAGCTGGATCTCCGATCCTGAACATCTTTGTGCCACACTCAGGACAGACTCCTTGAGCAGCTGGCCTTCCGTTTGGCAAGCTTACTTTTTTAGCATTCTTCATCTGCCTTTTTTCCTTGCATTTGACGCAGTATCCTTGTATCTTTAATTCTTCAGCCATTATGTTCGCCTCCTTTAACACCTTTTTTTGTATATTCTCTTATTATATATCCAATATAAGCTGTTTATAGCCTTTATTGTTATTCTATGGATAAATAAAAGTGTTTTTATTAATAAATCTATTGGTTTTGTGAGGGGATTTATCCTATTTTTCTAATTCATTCACGTTATTCAAGCCACAGCCTACACGCCAGTGGGCACTGGCAGGTTTAACTAAAGAGTTGCTCCTCCTCTACGTTGTGGAGATTAGATGTGAAACTGGAAAAGCATTGCGTGTTATGTTAGTCGTAGTGTAACTGAATGACCTTGCCCGTCGCAACATTAGCATGGTTTTTTTTGAATTTGTGCCCACTCAATCGGCGGTGTAGGCTGTGGCTTTTTTGTAGATTTTACTAATGGATATTTATCTGACCGTTAACTATATATACCAGCATTCATTCTTGATAATCAGATTGTTTATTTTAGAGTGATGAAAACTGCTTTGATATCTATTGAAGCAGTGCAACAATAAAAAACAAGTATAAAGAGGTTGATGGCTATGCTAAACTTACAGCATGTAACGAATGTATATAACATGAAGGTTTTTACAGACCAAGGGGATTACTTTGGCGAAGTTGAGGAAGCGATCATAAGCTCAAAGAAACTTCATGGCTGGAAGATAAGGAGCACTTCTAATTCATTGATAACAAAAATAGTCGGCAATGCAAAAGGCGTAATTGTGCCTCATAATCTTGTCAAAAGCATTGCAGACATTATGATTGTCTCTTATGCAGCAGTTCCTGGAATGGAAAAGATGGAGCAGCAAGCTGCAGCTGTCCAAGCATGATTAAATCTTTTTTCCTATCTAAAAGAGTGTGGTAAATGGCAAACCTAGTAAGCAGATTTGTGCAGAAGATATTTCTAGATGATGCTAGACAGGAAGATGTCGCTGAAGAAGCAACTAAACAGCAAAATGATGTGTATGTTGAGGTTGCCAATGATGTTGAGGGTAAGAATGTTAAGAATGATAATAACATGGTTAAGTTAGAGCTTAACAGCAGTTATACAATACTTAGGCCAGAATATGTCAAAGAGGTTCTTGATAAGGAAAAAGAGAAAAAGCAAAATGAAGATGATGCTCCTGTAAATCCGAGCGAATTTAAAAGACTGCCAAAAAGCCATAGAGTAAAGTTCTTTACTCTAGGAAAAGTATCTGACTATGAGACTATAGCAGCAGAGCTTTATACGCAGGATCTGATAGGATTAGTAAATATCAATCCTTTGAAGCAGCATTCTCAGCCATTGGTTGTCAATGTTCTTACAAAATTCAAAGGCTTGACTCAAGAAATTAATGGAGACATAGGGGCATTGCGCAACGGCTGGATAATCGTTACACCAAATAATGTTGAAGTATATAAGAAGAAGGAAACTAGTATGTTGCAAGAAAAGTCTATCGTCTCTCAAAAAATTCAAGCATAAGTAATAGGAATTAATTTCTTCATTTTACACTAAAATCCATCATTATAGGCAGATGGTCAGAGAACCTGCATTCTAATGTTTTGAAATCCTTTACTTTTATCTGCTTTGACACAAAAATATAGTCGAAATGCTTTCTTGGGCAGAAGGAAGGGTAAGTGTTGCAGTTAGAGTGTTTGTGTATCATGTATGTCTTATGGAGTTTTGTCTTTCTTAAAAAATCAGTAAGCTCTTTCTCGCCTTTGACTGTGTTAAAGTCGCCCATTAAGATGGTAGGTGTGTCTTCGCCTTTTATTATCCTTGCAATCTCATCGATCTGCTTTTTCCTTGTCTTTTTGCCTAATGCGAGATGTGCAAGAAATAACCTTACTATGTTTCCGTTTACTTTTATATCTGATTCAATAAGCAGTCTTTTTGCGCCTTCATGCAGCCAGTGGTATTTTACATCCTGAAATCTCTTCTTGTATAGTATTGCATTCCCTTGCTTCCTGAATATAGGTGTCCTGCTTAGGATCTTTGCCCAGCTCCAAGTAGGGTATTTTGTGGCGCTTGCGCAGTCTGTGAAGTTTAAGTACGATTTATAGTACTCAGCTTTATCTGTATATCTTGTCCTAATGCTGCCTAGATCAACTTCCATCAATGCAACTATATCTGGTTGTTCTACTTTGAGAAAATCTGCAATCCTTGAGTCTGTGAAATGAGGAGGAAGAAAATATCTCCAGAGCTTTAAGTATTCATATACATGGCCTGTCATACCAAGCTCATACTCAATATTGTACGAAATCAATCTTACCATGGATGAAACATAAAGGCAAATAGTTAATAAACCTTTGCGTCAATGTAATGGATGATGCTAATAATCTTCATTTAATTAAGTTATTTACAGAATATTTATTAAATAAAAGCATAATCTTAGTGATTATGCCCGTGTGGTCTAACGGATAGGATATAACCCTGCGGAGGTTGCGGCCCGAGTTCAATTCTCGGCACGGGCGTTAGTACATACAGTTCACATCTCACTTGAATTCAAAAGTGAGTGAGCGGTGAACTCCTTGTAGCAGCGCTCGGCATGGGCGTTTGTACATACGGTCGACATCTCAATAAGTTAGGGGTTATACTATCATGGAATTTATCATAATACAAATCGTACTAAACCATTAAATATATAAATATTAAAGCATTATCCTAAAGAAGAGGATAAACACAATGGCAAAACCGATAAGAGCAACTCCTACGCTTAAGGGAGATGATGCAATAAGATTTATAAAAAATATGCTTAAAGAAGAGAAAAGCCCAAATCCAGCTAGGGTTGCCTTTATAAAAAAAGCCCTTAAAATGGAGTTTAAAGTAATTAACTGAGGTCTAAATACATAGGAGTGCTTCCTTTGCTCCTTTCTTTCAAAATCTGAAACCCTAATTTCTTATAGAAATGTATCACGTCTTTTGACCTGTCCTTATTTCTTTTGGCATCTAATGTTATAAATCTGCACCCAGCATATGTATTAAATATCTTTTCTGCGATATTAGTAGCGAATGCAATCATTAGTGTTCCTATCCCTTTTCTCAGAAACCTGTCATCTACTGCCAATCTTCCAATCTTTATTGCAGGCAGTGACTTATAAAGAATGCCTTTATTTCTGAAAATGTCTTTAAGATTTCCTTCAAGATTAATCTTATCATTTAGAAGAGTTATATATCCAACTATTGCATCAGTCTCTTTTAGCAGCCATACGTAAGTTACAGACATCTTCTTACTTTGATTATCAAGAGCATCCTCAAGAAGAAATTCAACCAAATCTAGCTCATAAGAATTGAAATCCTTTAGATTGTGCTTATCCGTTAATCTTTCAATCCTTATCTGCTCTATCTTTATCTTCTCAGAGTTCTCGTTCATTATAAACAAAAGAGTTATTATTACCTC
Organism: Candidatus Woesearchaeota archaeon; assembly: GCA_018302185.1. GTDB lineage: Archaea > Nanobdellota > Nanobdellia > Woesearchaeales > UBA10200 > UBA10200. The sequence goes on along the minus strand of JAGVZX010000021.1, from coordinate 10,558 downwards.
TATTTAATAATTTCTTTTTTCAGTTCCCAAACATCTTTCCAGCATCTATTAGTTCTTTTAGCTTATCTATTCTCTTCTGGGCAAACTCTTTTTCTTCGCTTTCCTGCCAAGTTTCTATATGTTCTGCGTACTTTTCCAAAAAGAATTCTGCATTCTCATGGTTATTTAGCTTCAAGCTTGCAAGAATTCCCATGTACGCTGCGTCATGGTGCCTGTCTAATATGCTGCCAAAATGTGTTATTGCAGATTCATATTTAAGCTCGTTATAGTCTAAAAGGCCGCGAAGATATGTTAAGCTTGTTCTGGCATTATTATCTTTATTGCTCTCTTCCTTATTTTCTTTCTTTTTCTCCTTCCTGTGATTTTTTATTGCTATCTTGTACATTGTTTTGGAACATCCTTTGCTAATCATCTAGAATTTTCTCTAAAAATTTTGTTTGCTTGCTATCCTTTAGCTTATACAGCTTGAATTTCTTTATCTCCATCTGCTCTATTATACCTAGCTCTCTTAATCTATTGATGAACCTGAAAGTGGTTGCAACAGGCACTCCTGTCTTTTTTGAAATCTCCCTTAAATAGAACTCTTCTTTTTTGCCTGAATAAAACAGCCTTAATATCTTAAGCTTCTTTTCATCAAACAGCTGCTCTAATATGCTCTTGTTGGTCATAACTTATTTGCAAGACGCGGAATTATTTAAATGTTCCTTTTTTGAAACAATATTTCATTATTGGAACATTAATTAATTAGTAAACTAAATACATTACTAAATTAATAAATATAATAATAACTTATTTGTATAAACAATGTAATTAATCTCCTAGAAAATGACCATCTATTTCTGCCCATAAAATAAATCTTCAACCTGCGATAAGCTACTTATTTCATCAACTGGCTTATCTGTTCTCAAACGAAGAACTCTTGGGAATCTTAATGCATATCCAGAAGTGTATGTAGGAGATTTTTGTATCTCTTCATATCCAATTTCAATGACTATCTTTGGCTTGACTCTTACCTCTTTTACACTTTTAGATGTTTTATCTGAACTTTCATCTTGTTCAAATAACGGCTCCAATAGCTTAGTCATCTCCTCAAAACTTACTCCTTCATCTGCTTTTTCTTTTAATCCTGTGCTGACTTTTCCTAATTCAAGAAGCTCTCCTGTATCATCATCTCTGCATGCAACTGTAAAGCTGGAAAGCCATCTGCTTCTTTTGCCTTCTCCCCATTCTGCTGCAACTATAACTAGATCAAGATTCTCCATGGTCGGCTTTATCTTAACCCCATAACCGACTCTAGAGCCTGGCTTATACGGTGCTTCTAAATTTTTTGCCATCACTCCCTCATTGCCTAGCTCTAATGCTTTCTTGTAGAATTCTTCTGCCTCTTTATTATCTGCAGTTATCAATTGTTCAGCAAGCTGTATTTTATATGAAACTTCGTTGGTTATTTTTTTAATAATTGCTCTTCTTTCAGCAAATGGCAATTTTATGAGATTTCTTTCATCAACCAAAACTGCGTCAAACAGATTGATTATGACAGGAACTTTTTCAGTCAATTCTTTGATGTCATACTTTCTTCTAATACGTTGTGAAATATGCTGGAACGGCAGGAATCTCTTTGTCTTTGTATCATAGCCGATAACCTCACTGTCTAAAATATAATTCTTTGATCTTATGTTATCCTTAACAACTTTGACAACATCAGGAAATTGCTCAGTTACGTCTTCTAATCTGCGTGTAAAAAGCTTTATCTTATCTCCGTTTCTATGCAATTGCAGCCTAAAGCCATCATACTTAAATTCTAATGCAGCAGGCCTTGAAACTTGTTCAAAAGCATCCAAAATATCTGCAGCTTTCTGGTAAAGCATTACTTTGATCGGAGATAAAGCTTCAAGCTTGATGTTTGAAAGCCCTGAAAGGCCTTTGTTTTTTGCAAGCAAAGCAGCGTCTGCAAAATCATTTGAGATGTCAATGGCTTCCTGCAATGAAGCTACTAAGAAATTATATGCTTCTCTTGCTTGCTTTTCGTCTTCACATATGATTACATCATAGTTATTGAGGACTTCATGCTTTAGCTCATCTGTGGTTTTGATCTTCAATAGCTTTATCTTTTTTATCACGTTTGTCTTGTCTTTAGGGATGTTTGCATTATAGCTTTCAATATAATTCTCAAATTTCTCTATGTAAGAAGCGCTGAACTTTCCATCAAGCTTATTTGCACATTCTATGCATTTATCTGTTGCAGGCACTATCTTGTTGCAGTTTATGCAGTAATCAGAAACTCCGTAGATTGCAGGGAAATATGCAGAGACAATCGCATCTCTTAAAACACCTTCGCCTGCGCCAACTCTCAAATCTTCCAATACTGTCCTGATGATATATTTAGCTTCGTTAGGCTTTGCGCTAGTCAATAGTTCTGCAATCAATTTCACTTTCTTGTCAACAGTGCCTTGGCCTGTCATATCTGCCAATTGCTTTAGATTATTGTAAACTTTTTCAATGCTTAATTCTCGCGAAAATAATGTTACTTGCTTTTTTCTTGCAACCAGATTTTCTGCAACCTTGCCTAGATCACCTGTATCCTTCCATTCTTTTTCTATCTTTTTTGTGTCAATGCCTGTTGCTACATTTATGGCTTTCAGAACAAGCCTTGCAGCAACGCCTATCTTCTTCTCTTCCCATGCAGGAAAAATGATGCCCTGTAAAAGAAGCATAAGCACAGGAACTTCCTTATCAGTGCTCTTTTTTAATAGCTGTGCAACATAGTATGTCTTCTCTAATCTCTTTGTGGTAGATTCAAGTTTCTCGTATACAGCAACCAGTTCTTTGTAGGTCATAAGTTTTATTAATTATTAGTTGTATAAATAGTTTGTTGTGGGAAAAGAGAAAAGGTAGGTCTTGTCTATTTTTTATTATCTCTTATTTTTCTGATAGTAAGGTATAACATAATATGCCAATATCCCTATTAATGCAGTGATGCTCCAAAATGCAAACACAGAAATCTTTCCTAATATGAACAGTACTAGGTTAATGACTACAACGACTATAAGCCATGATGCAAGCAGTTGTATCAATTTCATTCCTCCGGTTAATTATTGAGGGTTTAAAATGGTTGGGGTTTTTAGGAGATTTAACTATTCTCTTTCAATGCCAAAGCTGTGGCTTTGTCTCAAGTCGGAAAAAGCAATACTGCGTATAGCTTTTCCCGCCTTTCGAGGTCGCCTGCGAACACTCGCAAATTTAGTAGATTGAATTTGCCTCTCATGGAACCTCCGGCAAATTCTTGCAGGAATCTATGAAGGTGTTCGCAAAATTGGCGACATCAGCCACAGCTTTGGCATTTGTAAAATTTAATGATGTTTTAAGTTTTTATCAGAATCAGAGAAATACGAAAAGGATGATGAATGCTGCCAGAATGACAGCGCCAAGGACAGTCTCTTCTTTAAACAGCTTATGCGCTCTAAACTCATTGAATTCCTCTACATTTGCTGCGTCAAGCTCTAGCATTTTTTTGCCTCGTTCTTTGATTATTATTGGCTTTTTTATATTGTAATGTTGTGAACTTTCAGCCATTTATATTGCTTAGGTATATACTATATATGCAAAGCCTCTATTTGCCAGCAAGCTGTATTTTTTTGCACATGAATCAAATGGATGCATTTTTGGTGCATTTATCTGCGCAATTTGCTTTAATCTATAATGGAATTATCCACCATATCTTTTTAGCAAATATTGCTGGATTGTTTTTGCCAATCCATCATATGCTTTTTTATACAGCAGGCTGGCCTGGTGGAGCATCACCAGTGATATAACTTAAACATTGTTTGCAATGCTAAGCCTTATCAATAGGATAAACTGTCAAATTACTAACACCTTTTTTAAGGTAAGTTGCTGTTGGCAACAGAATAAAACAAAGCCAGTCGTTCTTGATTATATCTGGAATATGATGAAACTTGGCTATATCAAAAACTATCTATATTACACCCCTCTCAATATAATAAAGGCAAGCAACTATATAAAAGTTTTGCTTGGAAATTTTAGCATAAAGAAAAAATCATCATCTGAGGTTTGTTATTGATAAGAGAATCAGATCTATAATCCCTAAAATGAATAAAAACAAAGAAATTAAATAAAAAAACAAAAAAAACAGATCGCTTACTCGACAACAACCTTGCCCTTATGGTTAGCTTTTACAGCGTTTATGTATTCAAATGTTCCTGCTTTTGTAAATGTGGTTTCAACTTTCTCTCCAGGAACTGTTCTTTTGCTAACTATGGTCTTTGTCTTTTCGCTTATTAATCTGAATATTTGACACTACCAGAAGCAGGAGCTACTGGCTTGACTTCTTCCTTGACCACTTCTTTTGGCGGCTCAACTGGTGCTGGTTCTGGCGCAGGCGCTGGCTCAGGCGCAGCTGCTGGCTCTTGTGCAGGCGCTGGTGGAGCTGCTTTTTTTGCGCATCCGACTGCAAATATCAACATTGCTAGAACAAGCAATACTATACCTAATTTTTTTAAATTCATTCTAAACACCTCCTATGATAACATTAATAAATATTCTAAGTTTAAAAAGCTTTCTGATTTTTAATGTATCATGAATTTCTGAAAATGCCTTAATCACTGATAATTTTATATAATTGAAGGTTACTATAAGTATAAAAAAGCCATGAGGTACCTTAAATGTCAGATTTTATCAAATGCAATGCAGACCTGCATATGCATGGATTGTATTCCAGGGCAGTTAGCAAGGATATGGTCCCAAATATTATAGCAGAGCAGGCTCCGTTGAAAGGTCTGAATTTAGTGGCATCTGCTGATATACTTCATTTAGGCTGGCAAAAACTTTTCAAAGAGCAGCTTAAAAAGACAGCTGATGAAGCCATTTTTGAGTATTCAAATGGAACAAAATTCATTCTTGGCACAGAACTAGAATGCAGCAATAGGGTGCATCATCTTGTATATTTTCCGAGCATGTCTAAAGTAGATGAATTAAGAGAAAGATTAAAAGGAAAATGCAAGGATTTTGAGGCAGATGGACGGCAAAAACTATGGGTCAATAGTGAAGAGCTTGCAGGGTTATGCAGAGATGTCGGTGCATTGATTGGATTTGCGCATGCATTCACTCCTTATTTTGGATTGTTTGGCAAGTTTGATTCATACAAAAAGTGCTATGGTAAATATGCAAAAGACATCAAATTTATGGAGCTTGGATTGAGCGCAGATACAAACATGGCAGACAGGATAAGTGAACTTCATGACTTGACATTTTTGAGCAACAGTGATGGCCATAGCCCTTGGCCGAATAAGTTAGGCAGGGAATTTAATGAATTGCGTATTAAAGAGATAACTTTTGATGAAATCAAGAAAGCTCTATTTCGAGAAGGTAGAAGAAAATGCACGCTTAATGTAGGCTTTAATCCACTAGAGGGCAAATATCACAAGACAAGATGCACTGGCTGCTTAAAATTCTTTGACCCTAAAGATGGAGTAAAATTCAAATGGCGCTGCCCAGAATGCAAAAAGCCGATCAAGAAAGGGGTAGATTATCGCATAGAAGAGCTTTCTGATGTACCTGTAAATGTCCATCCTGACCATAGGCCAGATTATAAGCATATAATGCCATTATCTGAAATTATTGCGCTGGCAATCGATAAAAAAAATGTATATTCTGATAAGGTACAGGATATATGGAAAAAATTTATTGCTAAATTTGGTAATGAGATAAGAGTACTGTTTCGTGCGCCATATGAAGAATTGCAGCAGGTAGATGAGAATATTGCAAATTATATAATCTATTTTAGGGAAGAACAGATCCAGTATATCCCAGGCGGAGCAGGCCAGTATGGGAAACTAGTGAAGCCTGGAGAGAAAATTGAGCTGGATGTGTTTAATCCCAAGCAGAAGAGCTTGGTTGATTTCTAGATTGCTTTAATGGATTATTATGGATTGTTTTATTTTATATTATTCTTTTATTCTTTGATCTCTTTTAAATTCAATAATAAATAAACTCTGGCAAAAGTTATTGCAGGCGCAAATAATAATATTCCAAGAATGATGGTCAATCCAGGATGAAGTTTAGCAGCAAAAACCATTATGTAATTTATGGCTACGAATGTTAGTGCAATCAGCAGCAGTGCAGGGAATAATTTTAAAATTTTTTTTGCAGCAAATCTTATGCTGGCTTTTATCGACAAAAGCTTTGAATAAGAAATAACTGTAATATATAGCAGTAATATAATCATAGACTGATAACTGATGTTCAGGAATGTCTTGTTGATTACTGTAATGCCTGTTATCGTGTTTATCGTATAAAAAACATCCTGGTAAAGGTTGATCAATGCAAGCAGCAAGATAAGGTAGATGTTGATTCTGAGGAAATATTTTGCAAGCTTACTATAATTCTCTTTTGCATTGTACACTAGCTTGTGGGCGATCTTCCATGCGATTGGCTGCAGGAATGAGAGTATTAAGTATAATGAGATGTATAATACTATGAATGCTATTATAAGAATTAATACAGCATTGCTCTGCGGCTTTTCTGGATTAGGAAGATTGACAAGGAATTCTGTCAGCGGATTTTCAATTATCCTGCCAAAGAATGAAAGAACAAAAAGCGAGAAAAATATTGTAAGTATGTCACTAATTGCTGCGTAAATTAATTCTACTGGCTTAGCAGATATTATTTTTGCAGATTTAAGGTAGTTTGTCAGGTGAGTTTTGTACATTTTTTAGGGGTATAAAGCATAACTTTTGTTGTTTTTTTTGTTGAGGTATAAGATATCTTCTTTATCTCTTATTTCATCTGGTCTGTTTCTGTCAATAGCCATAACCTTGCAAATGCAATCAATGGGAATTCCAGCAAGATTATCGGCGTGACCATTGCCATTGTAGCGCCTGCAGTCATCCCTAAATATCTTATAAACAATGTTATCAACAGAGCGCTTAAAGCAATTACAGCAAATGAGAGTATGAATATAAGAAATGTGTTGGTGTTTATTGCATCTCTTAGGGTGTCTTTTAATTGCGATGCTTTGAATTTATTTTGAGTATTATCTTTATTCCTATCCTTAAATCTGATCATGGTATAACTAGCTGTTGTAAGATATAGCACGATAACCATAAGCACAGGGACTAAATATGAAGTTAATTCTGGCTTTATAGCTGCTTGCGTGAATGTAAGCACAAACAATGCCTTGAAGCTAAGGTAGATAAGGGTAATTAAGAGCAGAAAAGCAATTATGGATACTATGGTAAATTTGAGAAAATATCCTGCAAATCCTTTGATTCTTGCAGTGAAATTTATCTTTTCTTTTGTGCCATGGGACATCTTATAAACTATTCTTTGTGAGTTATACCATGAGATTGACTGCGAAATTATCCATATCGCCAACAGAGCCAAAGTAAACAAAAAAACTAACTTGATGATCTCATCATATAGTTTGGTAAAGTCCAGGATGCTTGCAGCAACTTCCATTATCTTATCATCTGTCTGCGCATCAAATGTCTGCAGAACCTTCAAGCCAGTAAGCTTGCTGATCGATTCCAGCATGGGAAAAATCTGCATGAAAAAGTATGAGTATACAGCGCCGAATAAGATGAAAGTCAGGAAATCATTCAATGAGATAAAGAAGAATCTAAGCTTGTTATGTCTTATTGCTTTCAAAGCTTGAAAAAATGAGGTGTGTAACATCGTGATTTAAGTTAAGCAAAGGCAGAATTACCTATATTACTATCTTTAGGTAAATTACTTCTGCCGATGGTAATTGTCTTTCCGGATCCTCTTATTTTTACCCAGTTATTATTATTGCCACTGTCTTGAGCATAAACATCTACAGTATAAATCCCCTTAGGGAGATTTGATGCAACAGTGTATGTGAAGCCATGAGCAAGCTCATTTGCAGGCAAAAAATTACCTTTTGCTAAGTCTGGCCTTCGCATACTTGCAGTAAGTATAGGTGAAGTATCTGCAATAACTCCATCAGAATTTTTTAGTTCTATCCTTATTTTAATAGATGCGGCAGATTTATCTGCATCATATGCCCAACCATTGATCATATATCCAGTAATAGAAGCTTGATCCAATGGCTCTAGTATTCCAAATGGCCTAGTGTTCAAATTTGTAAGAGCAGAATCTTCACATCCTGTATCAGTAACAGGATTGGTTGGCTTCCATGTTGAATCTTGTTTGTTAAATACACTATTATCACTATTATATATTACAGGAATTCTATAACCTAGTTTAATATTCATCTCATATTCAACTTTATATCCCATATCCTGCAGCTTATCATTTGCACATCTATATTTCTTGTCATAACTCCAGCTATTTAACATAATGCTGTATAAAGTATTTGCTAGATTATTGTTTGCTGCTAAGGCAGAATCTGTTGGGTTAGTAACTGCTGTTTGCTGAACATTATTGCTACTGCTTCCTTGTCCAAAATTGCCTGCATTCTGGTTGCAGATGACATCGATCATTATCGCGTCATTGCCTCTGTATGCTTGCAATGCTCCTTTTGACTGGGCAATCTCTCCTGGTGTATCTTTCTTAAAGTTAGTTGCGCTCCAGTCGAAGTTTTCATTCTCTTTCAATCCATGATGCAGTGCCATCTCCAATCTCCATTGGACTTTCTCTCCTGTGCATTCTGGGTCTCCACCGTCTGATTTAGGAGGATTGTAAAATGCAGCGATCGCTTTTTTAGGGGTTTGCGTGTTAATATCATTTACGCTCTTAAGAGGCACAATTATCCTGATATTCTGGTATGTAATTCCTGCGCCTTTAGTGCAATCTTTAGGGTCAACTAAATTTTTTTCTTGAAGGATTGCTTGTGTTGTGCCAGATGCAGGAGCGTTTTGCGCAGTTGAACTTGTTTCAATGTCTTTAACATAACACATAACTTTATCTTTTTCTTTTTGCGCAACTACTGCAAATTCCCATGGTGTAGCAGAGCCTTGTTGTATATCATAGCTTGCTTCTAATGCAGGCAAAGGCTTTTCTCCATCTTTAACAAATATCTGTGTAATGTCGCCTTTGCCGAGTATCTTTCTGAAATCCTCTCTGCTGATCTTATAGCCGTCTGGCAATAACCAATCTATATTTAATGCATCACTATCTGCGCCAGTCACCTGGGCTTCTGTGCTGTATGTGCCGTCTCCTGTAAGTACATAAGCAGCAGGCTCTGAAGCTGCACCTCTTTTTATGTTCACTATTGAATTATGCTGATTAAACAAAGTAAATACAACCCATTTAGGGATCTGTTTATTAGGGTCTGCTTTTGCAGATGTCTGTACATTGATCAATCCTGCAATCCTTGCATCTTCTTTGCCTGGATTATAGTTAGGGCTTTTCTTTATTATCTGCGCATCTAGCTTTATCGGATCGTCAATCGTGTAAACCTGTTTCTTTGGTCTTGGCTTTTCAACAAATTTAAATGTGCCAAGCTCTCCAATAGCTGCGCCGCAGTTAAAGCTCATCTCTGCAACCTTAAACTTGCAATGTAAAGGAGGAGGGCTGCCTGTGAATGATATAGGATTAACAACCTCATCTGTAACGCTCTTTCCATTATTATCCTGGTAACTCCATCTTAATCTTACCTTGTCATATCTTATGCGGTGTGTCAGTGGAATATAACGATCTCCCTGCTCGTCTGTGCCGCCTATACTCTCTCCAGCTCTTAATCTTCCTCCATCAATTCTAATTGCCTGTTCACCAGGTCTGCTTCCTTGCGCGCAGTCGCATGCATTGCCCTCTGCATCATTATCTCCCTGGTTGCAGTCATTATTATTCGAGCAAAGAAGCTCTAAACTCCAATCAACATCACTGCCAGCAATCAAGCCTGCGCCAATATGGTAGATGTATGTTGCTAATCCCTCATTATTAGGGTCTGCAGTTATGAATCTTCTAGTAGCAGTAGGGACCCAACCTTGGGAAGCAATAGGTATCTTGACTTGGCCCTGCAGGAATTGCTGCACATCAATATCCCAGTCGCCTGTAAATGCACCAACGCATAATGCATTGATCAATTTGCGCTCGCTGAACAAATTTTTGTAGATAGCAGATTCACCATAACGATTGACGATTGAGTTCTGCACATCATTGCTTGCTCCACTCATTGCAGCAAAAAATCCTCCTATGCCGTCTGCTTTTACCTGAACTCCTGCACCTGCAGAATATTTTTTTGTTATGCAACTGATCACATCCCAAATCATATCGCAGATATACACAGTTAACACAGATTTGCACAATCCGCTCTGTGCTTTCTTTGTAATCAATACACTTTGGAAACATTTTTTGACAGCATCTAAAGCGCCTTTCCAGAATGTAAGATAAGCAACTATCGCTGGCACACAGACACATTGCGCTGCGCGTATTATTCCAGAAGTAGGATCGACAATGTAATCACCTGGCGGCTCAAATTCATCCTGCAATGCTTTGTTGTTTGAGACGTCAACATTATCCTCTAAGTAGTCAGCAGGATCATCTGCACCTTCTCCTTCATCATAATCTATCTCATTATTTCCGTTCTTATCCTTGTAAATCTCAAGATCGCTTATTTTTC
>JAGVZX010000020.1 GCA_018302185.1 Candidatus Woesearchaeota archaeon | reverse complement strand
ATCAGCTTTTGTAAGTTTATCGGCAGACACATACTGAACAACATACTCTTTTCCTCTTGGTGATAAAGTGATTCTGTCATTTTTCTTATAGCTCTTTTTCTCAGGCTCTTTCAGGCATGCGCCGTCTTTACAGCCAAATTCGCAAATAAATGCCTCTGCTGCTGTTGCTTCGCATGAAAATTCACTTATATATCCTAATTTATTTTCATCAAAGTCAATACAAAAATCAGTTTTTACAGTTCCGTCTGGGTAAGTTACTGTTCCTTTTGCATAATATTCCTTGCCGCCGTCTGTATCAGTGCATTTCTGGACAGAAAGCTCTGCTTTTTCTATCATAGGCTCTTCTATTGTTGACCCTGCTATCGGGGCTGCTGAAGAGCCGCCTATTGCAGTGGTTTGGGAAGTCTCTGCACCGCAGTTATATGCATTTATCCTGATATCATCAAACCTTGCTTTGTCAATTCTTCTTGTTGCGGCAAATCCAAATTTGCCTGAACTCCATTTTTCATCACCTGCTGCACTTACTTTGCCAAGGCTTTTGCCGTTTAGGTCCCAGATCTCTCCTTCTATCTTATTATCATTTGTCCATCTTAATTCCCACTCATACCATTTATTTATCTCAATGTTTACAGTGATTGCATCAAGTATGGTATACTGGCCGTTGATAACCTTTCTCAGGCCGATATTGTCCACGATCGTCTTGCCGTTGATAAGCTCTTTGTTTCCTGCATAATTAAACACTAAAACATAATAGTTGTTTTCATCCTGCCAGTCTATGAGCATCATAGGGTATGTCCTGTGCTCCATCTCTTTTACTTTTGAGCGTATGGCAGTTCCTGGCTTTGATAAAGCATCATCAAGTGTCAGCTGGTTGCCTCCAAATGCGCTTATCAGCATCCCTTCGGCGACAGTCCACGTATGTCCTGTGCTTGTCCATGTCAGGTCTCCTTTGTATTTCATGCTTTTTGCATCAGCTACAGCATGCCATCTACTTCCTTTGGAATCCTTAAAATTATAGCTTCCCCTATTGCCAAAGATGTAAGGCGCATTCTCATAAGTCTTGCCTTTGATGATGAGATTATGCGTCTTGTCAAATGACTCTTTTAGTTCAGTGCTTGATGTGCATTCTTGTGTTTGTATCGGCTGTTCTGTTTTTGGCGCAGCTTCCTGTTCCATCTTGCATGGCACTATCTCAGGCTTTTCTGATGCTGTAGCGATGCATATCTTTGTTCCTTTCAATCCATAATCTTTCCAATTAGCTAAAACTTTTGCAGCTTTTCTGGTATCAGCAGGAGTATATCCCTGGATTATTAATGCATAATTTTCGTTTCTGTCCTGAAGCTCTATTGTTGCCTGTCCATTTTTCAGCCCATCAGCACAGTTTGCAGGCTTGCCTAACAATATATTAGTGACATCATTATCACATCCATTGCCGACTGAAATGACATCAATAACTGTCGGGTCTTTTATCTGACTGGCTAGTTTCATTTTGCTGCCATCTACTTTCATAACTTCTGTCTCTACACCTGTTTCAGATTCTTTGATAACAGATCCATCCTTGAAGCTTTTGTACCCAAATGAGTTTGCAACATCAGTTGCAGCAATCACGTCATCTGCCCTGGCTTTATCACCGACGACGATTATGCCTGTAAATCCAATCTCTCCCATGAATATGTCTGGGTAAGTTGAGATATCAGGCACACGCTTTTTCTTTACACATGCTCCGTCTTTGCATCCAAGCTCGCAGGCAATGCTCTTAGAAGCAAACTTATTATTCTCACAATAATAATCTATCAATTTATTATCTTTGCATTCATCTTTCCATTTAGCTATTTCTGTAACTCCGTTCTGCCTTTTCTCTTTATCATATACTATGCCATCATATTCACTGCATTCTTTGATTGGTGCAGTCTCTTCTACCTTCTTTTGTTGCGCAATCACATAAACATGCGCTTGCGGAGGAACTTTTGTGCTTAAGGCTAACTCATAGCTTGCTTTTTTGGCAGATGGCCTAAATTCTCTTACAAACACTCCGTTAATTGTCATTCCTTCCATAATATTACTGTCTTCTTTAGTAGTTGACCTGATTGGATTAATCACTCTAATGATTTCAGTTTTCTTGTCATTCATCTGGAATACAGCATCTCCTACTGACAGGGTCTTTGCATTATTGTCTACCTTGATCTCTCTGCCGGAAGAAGTTGTAAATGTTCCTAATAACAAAGCCAGGTTATCTGTTACAGATTTTCCAAGCTTATTCTTGTAGGATATCGCATATCCATCTGCATTTGGTGTGATGTATACAGGTTCACTTTCGCCAAAATTCAGGCCACCATACAGATAATCAACCCCCAATGCATTCAAAAACAATTTAGGCTCAGTATCGACAGCTTCACTCAACTTTTTGCCTGCTTCAATCCAGTAATTGTCATCTGACTTTAAGCTTGCTGAGATGCTTTTAATCCCCATTGTGTATTTATCAACAGTTCCTTTGATCGTAACTAACCCGTCTCCTATCCTGTCATCATTGATGCTGACAACAGCAAGATCAGGCATATCATTTGTAATATCATCATCAGATAGCTCAACTTTGTTTGCGCCAAATACAAATTCAACTAAATCACCAGTTATATCTCCTGGTAAGTTATTCAGGATCTTCTTAATCCCGATGATTGTGCCATCCTTTAATCTATCTGTCTGCCCTGCTTGCAGGTTTTTGGTCAAAACACCATTGATCTTTAGCTGTGTGTATATTATATCTGAATCCGTCACTATTACGTTTGCAATCTCATAATTTTTGCCGTTCAATGAATATGTCTTTGTCTCTCCTTCTACCAGGCTATCACTGACATCTCCCCCTAACAGCTTCAATTTTACGCCTTTGTCTTTTATTCTTCTGGCAGTTAGGATAGTATATTTCTTTGTTCCTAGCCAGACATCTACATCTTCAAAATCAGTCAGATAATTTCCAGAAGAATCAGCATTTCCCTTCTCATTCTCAATATCGCTTGTGAATGCAGGCTCAAATTCTAAGCTATAATTAAACAGATAATCTTTCCAATTTTTGAATGTCAGATGATCAGTTACAACATCTGTATCTGTATTCTCTTCAAACATGACGTTTCCTGTTCCTACTCTGAGTTTTGGTGTGTAAGTAAAGCTTCCTTTTGAATTTGCTGTAGTGCCTTTTTTCAATGCTATAAATGAATCTGCGCCAATCTCGCTCTTTACTTCATTTAATCTCTTATTTAATATCAACGGATTGTTGGCATCATTGATCAAGAACGCATCTCCCTCTACAGAGCTCACAAACTTTCCTAATGAAGTCTTTACCTGTGCAATCGGCTCTGGCAATTCAACAGGCAATCTTCCTTTTCTTCCGCCTTCAACAACAATGTCAAAGTCATCAGCTTTAGGGTCAGTTGCGCTTATTATCCTGAACTCTTTGCCGTCTACAACAATAGTTGCGACAAGCCTATTGCTCTCATTATATAAATTTCTTTCAATAGTTTCATTTGTTTCTGAAAACTTTAATTTTAGCTTAGGATTATCTCTGTTTTCTTTATCTCCTCTCTTGTACTGTACTTCATATTCCTTGTCTCCTATAGTTAAGATGAAATATTCGTTTCTCTTTATTGGCTCTGAGGATATGATCTGTAGGCCTGCTATCGGCGGAGCGCCTCCTCCTCCTGTGACTGGCTTTTCATTTGCCAGGATTTCAGAAGGTTCCTGCAGCACATCGTTTTGCTGTGTTTTCTCAATCTCACCTATGAACAGCCAGTATGACGGAAGCATCTTACCCTTTTCATCTAACTGCGATGCAAATCCCTGCAGATTAATTTTAGCAATATTATATTTATATGCTATAAACATGATGTAATGAGAATCATTTAACATGAACTTTTTGCTTCCTATCCATTCTTTTCCGTTTGTTGCAGCTTTATATCTCCTATTATCGATTCTGAATGTGATATTAGGGTCAGTTACATTAAAATCACTTATATCACTATTCCCTATCTTTACATTAAAATTACCGTCCGTTAGGGCTATCGGTTTATCTTCTGAATATGTGCTAGCTGCTCCAAACTTATTGTGATAGATGTAAGATTTTTGTGTGGCTTTATTAAATTTAAAAATCAAATATGCAGGCTCTTCATCATTAAATCCGTTCAATGGTACATATGGCTGATTGCTTGCTAAAGCTCTCTCACCCTCTAAAGTATACACTCTCGAAAAGCCGTCATTTGCTGTAGCGATATACACGCCAGTGATTCCACTTAGTTTTACAACTTTGTTTGGTGTTCTATAGTCTACAGATGAATCATACTCTAATTTCTGGGCATTAGGCAGGCATTCTAAGATTGAACTGCAGACAGCTTTATTATAATCCTTTTCATCGCATTTTAGATTGAAGCATTGATCCAAAGGCTGATCTCTAAAGTAAGGCGTATTATATGTCCAAAAATAGTTCGTGCCTTTAAGCTGTTTTTTCTGGATTAAGCTGTCCAACTCATCAATATACTTTTTCTCATAAAATGCGTTTATTATGACAATCGTCTTCCCATCTTTCTTGAAGGAATGTATTCCTGGTATATCACAGATGCTAGGGCTAATGGTCTCATCTGCAATCAGCTTAGTAATAGTGTTACATGTATTTTTTATCAGGAGGATAATGACATTCTTTTCCAGTTTATTGCCTGTAAATGCTTTTGTATTATCATATTTCAGATTATACTTATCAAAGAAAGCTTTCCATTCATTGCTTCCTAAGGAATGGGTTGATACGACAACAGTCTCTCCATCAAAATTAGGGAATTTGCTAAGGTCAGCGCTGCCTTCATCTATCAGCTTTCCTGCGATAGGCGGAGATGTGCCTCCTCCTTTGATTATTTCTTTAGGCTCTTCAAGTATATCTTCTTTCTTTGTCTCTTCAACTTTGAAATAGATTCCTATCCTGTCTTTAAACAATTCATTCTGTTTAGCCTCTCCTGTAACATCATCAATAATATAACTTCCTCCCATTCCTATATTATTGCCTAACACAAGATGGCGCTTCTCATCAAGCTTAAATTTCTTATTTTTAGAATCTTTAAGGGTAATCTGGTAAATCCTGTTATTTATGGTAAGCTTAATTGGATAATCCGTAGCTATATATTTCAAATTAGGGTCAGCAGTGATGGTGTTTGCCCCAATTCTAGTTTCAAATCCAAAGACAAATAATGCAGGCATATTCTCTATGATGTTTATTACCTTATCCTGCTCTATAACATCCCACACTAGATTTATAGTTCCGTCATCGTTCTCTTTTGCAGAAACATAAGCAGGCTTTGTCTCCTGCACAGTCATTCTAGGATGACCTAACGCAATGCCGTCTATAAAGTTCGCGAAATGCAATTCGCTGGAATATAACCGCAGGTATTTAGCATTTTTTTCGTATTTTACCTTGTACTTGTCATATCCCTCAAGATATGCGATTTCATCCTGCTTTAATTTATATGGTGTGCCTTTAGATAATATCCTGAAGCTTGATGTGCAGTCGCTTTGGCAGAAGAAATTGTTTTTTAATCCGGTAAGTTTCGTCTCCTGCCCCGGTGGTCCATAGAAAGCACCTTCTGGGTAAACATATTCATCTTCATACTTATCACATATTCCGTTGCCGCATATTGGGCAAACATTTCCAGGGCAGGCTGCAGTTTCCTTTGCCTTAACCTCATTCTGCAGTTTCTTTAACATCATATCAAAATACATCTTTTTTCCAGCAAGGCTCTGTGTTCTTATAGCATCAAAAATTTTGGTGTCGCTGCCTATCCTGATAAAAACAAGTGCTTTATCCTCTATATTTGAAAGAATAATTGCAGGCGGTGCACTTGATCCAGCACATATGTGCTCTGGTATTATACCGCGGGCAAATGCAGAATGCACTATTGGTTCATCGCATTGATTGTATACATATATCAGATTAGATTCTGGCTTTTTTTTATTGAATTCCTTCTTTGCATTTTCTTCATCCAGATAAGTGAACTTGCCTTTGCTGTTAAAATATGCCTTTATCGGTGTGGTATCAATGACACCCATATTCCTGATAAATATTTTAGTCTCACCCTCAAAATTAGGGAATTTGCTCAGGTCTATTTTCAGCTCAGTGTCTTTTACAGGAATCCTGATCTCTGCGCCTTTAATCTGTACACCGCCGCTTCCTCCTGTAACTATCACTGGCGCATCAGGAGTTCCTGCAACCATTATCCTTCTTGCGCCTAATTTTGGGTCATTGGTGTTTTCGCTCAGTATCTTAACAGCTTTCTGCACTGCTTCATCTGTGCTGCCAGTTACAACTATGATTGTCTTATCTCCTTCCTTAAGTATCTGGATTATGCCTGTGTTATCTGCTGGAATATCAAGATTAAGTTTTTCTATCAATGGATTTGATTTAGGCGTTCCTATCAGTATCTGGTTTTTATCTCCAAGCGCAACTTGATCAGAAAGTTTTGCAGTCGCATCAAAAATGCATTTTGTTGGCTTTCCGTCATTGTCTGGGTCATTTGGATCAGCAACAGCAGCAACAGCTGCTACAGTTATCTGAGAAGAATCAGAACTGTTTATAGAATCATTTGAAACCTCTCCTGGGACATATTCTGGCAGAAATATGTTATCTGGCATACTCTCTGGAATTGGTGTAGTTGGAATAGGTTCTGGAATGCATGCTCCGTTTTTGCATCCGTTCGGGCACTCATATCCCCCTGTGTTGAATCTTCCGTTATCACACTTGTTCTCAACGACCCATTTGCCCCATTCATCACATCCATCTCCCTGTTCCTTGTAAAATTCTTTGCCTTCCGATCCAAACATTCCAAATGTGACGCTGTTTGTATAATATGACTTAATCTTGTCTTTCTCTGTGTTATCTCCGTCTGTGCAGCTTGGCCCAGTATATTTCTCAGAACATACTCCGAATACAGTATCTTTTCTTACGGTGCATGTGCCTGAACAGCATTCAGAATTATATTTGCATCCTTGCCCGACAGCTAATCCAGTGCAAGCCTTAGCTTCTACTTTCACTGCTTCAGCGATCTTCTCTACTTGGTACCTACATACATTGTTTAAGCCGCTAGTCCATACTCCTTTTACGAATTTGTTATCCTTATATATATATTCAGGACATTTGCTGTTAAAGCACTCAGGATCATTTCCTGATCTGCAGTTTCTTGCTTTTATTGTCAGTTTTCCGTCTGCTTCACGGACAGGATTGAGCTTATAGAATTTATTGTCATAAAAAAACCAAGTCTGGACATCGCCTAATCCTATCTGGAAAGACTCACGTTCAGTGCCAATATTATACTTATTCTCCTGCCCTGCTTTTGTGATCGTTATCTTTATGGTTCCTATTGTAGATTTAGCATCAAAAGGTATCTGAAACTCAGTCTCAGGCAATTGGCCTGATACATTTACAACTATAAATTCTGAACTGGCTTTTGAAACTCTTGGTCTGCCGCATTTGCTTTCATCCTTACAATACAGCTCTCCGTTTAGCTTCCATTTTCCTGGCATGCTGCCGCTGTTAAATACAAGCTTCCACTCATTGCCTTTGAAAACAGCCTCATTCCATTCTCCTTTCTTTCCGTCCGGTGATTCTACATTAAATCTGACACCATAACCTTTTTCAGGCGTTGGGTTGCCTATTCTTGCATAAGCAACGATGCTTGCTTTGACTTCTTTTTCAGGTGCAATACCATAATTAGCCTGATCTGCAAAGTTAAAATAATTAGTAAGCTGGTAATCGCAGAAATCTCCTACTAGGTCCTTATCTGCATCTATCTGGTCAGGATTTTTATCATTTGGGCAATTGTCCAATGAATCATCTATACCGTCATTATCAAAATCCTTGCCGCTTGCGTCTGTATTTCTGCCTATCTCATATATGCACGATACTGATTTTGTTACTTCTCTTACTTTTCCACCATAGAACCTGTATTTGCCATAGCTATAATCTTTGCAGCTTTTGTCAAGGCAGTCAGTTGAACTGCATAATTTTATGTTGAAAGTAGCTTCCCCATTATCCATGCTGATAGGATTGATATAAAAATAAGTGTCTTTTGAGTTAGGCGCAAGGAAAACATATTTAGAGCCCAGCTGGAAGCCTCCACCTGAACCTCCTCCTTTAACTCCTGAAAGCAGATAGGCTACATTTAATGTCTCAGGATTATCTTTTCCTGCAGGGTGTGTGAATATTATCGGCTTTGACTTGAATTCAAATTTTTCTCCATCTTTTAATGTTATTTTCTGTTCTGCAGTCTCGTCAATGCTTTTTTCTTCGCATGCCTCGCCTATGCCGTCTCCATTCTTATCTTCCTGCCCTGGATTAAAATCATCAGGGCAGTTATCTGGCTTGCATACTGATACTGCTTTTTCTTTAAAAACATTGATGAGCTTGGCAGCAGCTGCAGCTTCGCTTGCTGGAGCATTTTTGCCGATTACAATCTGCCCGTTGAATGCATTGTTTGTCAGGAATACTGTATTTATGTCGCTGATCTTTGCTGTATCTGTTAAAGCAAATGTAGCTCTTCCAGCTGTCTGCTGGAACATGCTAAAGCCTGCATACCCAAATACGAATAATATCAGGACAAATAATACGCCGTATGTTGAGTAATATGAGAATTTGCTTACCTGCTGAGCAGAAGATCTTTGGTTATTAGCGCTAGAAATTATATCTATTAGGTTAGAATGACCTTCTTTTAGGTCTGCATCTTTTATGGCAGTCGGAGCTATTTTTACCTCTGCCTTGATCTTGCCTAATCTCCTCTCAACACCTTTTTTCTCTCTCATCATCTCTGATTTATAACCTGTATTTTTTGTAAGTATATAAATATTCTTATGGTAATCATCAAATTCTCATAATCATTTATAATCCAATAATTATTTATTATTTTAGCTAAAATTTCTTACCTCAGATACTTCCTCAGTCTTTTCTCCTCTCTGAAAACTTTGACAATAATCTCCTTAGGCCAGCCTTTTTGATGCAATGACTTTGTTATCTGGTCAATCTTATAGCCACGGCTCAATGCATCTTCAGCAAATGCAACTAATGAGTCTATGTTGGAATACACTTGCTTGCTTTCCTGCGTCTTAATGACATGCTGCACTTCTCTAGGGTCCCAGCCTCTTCTTGAAAGTTCCTGCCTGATCTTCTCATCAGAATAATTCTTGTCTTTAAGCTCTTTGACAAACATTGAGATAACTTCATGGTGTACATTTTGTTGTGAAGCTTCATGCTTTTTAACATTATTTTTAGCGTTATGCCTCTTTTTCTGTTTCAGCATCTCATAATCTTCTTTCTTAACGCCATGTGGAAGCTTGCCGTGCTCCATATAATACCTTTCGATTGCCCACTTCTTGCGCTCTCTGTTTCTTTCTCTTTCTACATCTTGCCAGTAAGATACTCCTCCCACAATCCCAATGCCTAAAACAAATAAGACAATCCAGCTAAGGAAGTTTATGCTGCTGCCAGAATCCTCTTCTTTGCCGGCATCTCCATTTTCTCCATTATTATTATTATTATTATTATTGCCGTTGCTGCCCTTTTCTCTCATTATCTTTATGTTCTCCACAACAACCTCATCAGCAATTTCTTCATCATTAGCAGCATTATTCTTTCTTGTGCTTGATTGTACAGTCTTGCTATCGCGTGCTTCATTTCTCTCTCTTTCTGCAGCTTCATCTAGGTGCTGCAATGAAAAAACTGCCTTATTGATGTCTAAATTTGTCAGGATTATTATTATGTCATCAAGCTCATTATTATTGATATCTGCCCTTACTGGCATTGTCAGCTCCAGATCTATGCTTTCAAAGGCAGGCAATAAGCTGATCTCACTGCTTGTAGAGCTGATACCAAGCAATTGCAGAAAATATTGGTTATTGCCGATTATAAATCTTGCAGTGTCGTATTTCTTTAGTTCAACATCCTTTATCTCTCCTTTTTCGAATCTTCCTAAGCTCACAAAATCTCCTTGTTTTTTGTTTCTGCTTGCAGGCTGTTCAGTCCTTGCAGCATTTTCCAGATTTTTTTTTGAATCATTTGCTTCTTGCTTAAAATTCTCCAAAAGTATCTGGGTCTTATACAGTGCAGAAAAGTTAATCGGCAATCTGCAAGGATATCTTGTGCAAAAGCCACTCACATAGGAAGTGATGTCCAATCTCTTTTTCTCTGGCAATGTGCCTATATATACCATCTCATTTCCTACTTTGATGATCACTGCATCGCTTAAATCTTTAACTCTGCTGTCTGCTGTCCTTTCTACCTCAAAGCTTATGGTCTTTCCATCTATCTTATCTATCCTAAGGAACTTAGCTATCTCTTGGTTATTTGTAGGGATATTAATTACTAGGTCAAATTCCTCTT
>JAGVZX010000019.1 GCA_018302185.1 Candidatus Woesearchaeota archaeon | reverse complement strand
CCATTGTCAACTGCTCAAGAGAATTTTGAGGCAAGAGAACTTCATGCTACACATCTTGGAAGATTATGTCCAATTGAAACCCCAGAAGGTACAAACATAGGATTGCGTAAGAATCTTGCTTTGCTCTGCAAGATTTCACAAGATAGCGATAACCAAGAAGTTGTCAAACAGCTGAAGAGCATAGGATTAAATGTTGTTGTGTAGATAAGATAAATAATAAATTAGATATAAAATTTGCAAAAATTTAACCAAAGTGTTGTAATGTCAAGCGAAGCGAGACATTACGATGGTTTGATCAAACTTTAGCAAAGCTAAAGTTTGTTGCGAAGCAAAAGTTTAGGTGAGATCATGACTGATGTATATGTGAACGGAAGATTTACTGGGACAGTAGAAGACGGAAGAGAGTTTGTGAATAATGCAAGAAGCGAAAGAAGAAGAGGCAACCTTACTGACAATGCTAACCTTTACTACAACGAATTAAGCGACGAAGTATTTGTTGAATGTGGAAGAGGAAGAGCAAGAAGACCATTGATTGTCGTGAAAGATGGGCAATCATCATTAACAGAGCAACAAATTAAACAGCTTGAGAAAAATGAGATCGGCTGGAATGACCTGGTAAAGCAAGGAACAATAGAATACCTAGATGCTGCAGAAGAAGAGAATACATTAGTAGCGTTTTTTGATCATGAACTAACACCTGAACATACTCATCTTGAGATAATGCCATTGACCATGCTTGGATTAACAACTGCATTAGTACCATATGGTAATTTCAACCAAAGCACAAGATTAAATGCAGGAAGCAAGAACCAAAAGCAAGCCCTTGGATTTTATGCTGCAAACTTTTCATTAAGGATGGACATGGACGTAAATTTACTGCAGTATTCGCAAAAACCGATAGTAAATACAATCATGCATGAGATTTCTGATTATGACAAGCATCCTGCAGGCCAAAATATTGTTGTTGCTATCATGAGCTATGAAGGATATAATATGGAAGATGCGATCATATTAAATCGTGGTTCTGTCGATAGAGGATTAGGAAGAAGCACATATTTCAGGCCAGCAATCGCTGAAGAGCTTAGATATGCAGGAGGATTAGTAGATGAAGTATGTGTGCCTGATAAAGAAGTCAAAGGATATAAAGCTGAAAGAGATTATAGGTTTTTGGAAGAAGACGGAATAATCTCGCCTGAAAGCGCAGTAGCTGAAGGAGATGTTATCATAGGAAAAACCTCTCCGCCTAGATTCTTAAGCAGCTTAGATGAATATAATCTAGCTGCTGCAACAAGAAGAGAAAGCTCAGTTGCAATGAGACATGGTGAAGAAGGGATAGTTGATTTTGTACTTATAACAGAAAATGAAGAAGGAAATAAGCTGATACAAGTAAGGATAAGAGACCAAAGAATTCCAGAGATAGGAGATAAGTTCACAAGCAGGCATGGGCAAAAAGGAGTAGTTGGCCTGATAGTAAATGAAGAGGATATGCCATTTTCAAGCTCAGGCATAAAGCCAGATATCATCTTCTCACCGCATGGTATACCAAGCAGAATGACAATCTCGCATCTGATCGAGCTAGTAGGAGGCAAAGTAGGAGCACTAGCTGGAAGATATATCAACGGCACTACATTTGACGCTGAAAATATTGATGACCTTAGAAAAGAGCTAGTAAGCTTAGGATTTGCTGAGAACTGCACTGAAACCTTGTTCAATGGACATACAGGAGAAATGTTCACTGCAAGAATATTTGTCGGCAATATGTATTATATGAAATTAAAGCATATGGTTGCAAACAAAATACATTCCAGAGCACGCGGTCCAATACAATTATTGACAAGACAGCCTACTGAAGGAAGAGCAAAAGAAGGCGGATTAAGATTAGGGGAGATGGAAAAAGATACATTTGTAGCGCATGGAGCAAGCTTATTGCTGAAAGAAAGATTTGACAGCGATAAGACAATCGTGCCAGTGTGCGAAGAGTGTGGCTTGATAGCTATCCATGATGAGTTCAAGAACAAGAGCTATTGCCCGATCTGCGGAGATAATGTTGAGATAACCAACATTGAGATGTCATATGCGTTTAAGCTGATGTTAGATGAGTTCAAAAGCTTAGGCATATACACTAAGCTGCAACTGAAGTATAAGTATTGATTAATTTATTTTAATTATTATAAATTTAAGATTAAGTAACATCAAGAAGAGTAAAATTTGAGTCATGAGGTACAGAAAATGTCAGACGAAACACAACATTTCATCTATAAACAAGTCAAGAGCATTGAATTTGCTTTATTTTCACCTAAAGTCGTCAAGAAGATGGCGAGCGCAAAAGTGGTAACACCAGAGCTTTATGATAAAGAAGGTTATCCTGTTGATGGTGGATTAATGGACATCAGATTAGGAGTCATAGACCCCGGATTAAAATGCAAAACTTGCGGCTCAAAATTAAAAGAGTGCATAGGGCATTTTGGATATATTGAGCTTGCAAGGCCAGTGATACATATCAAATTTATGGACATAATTCTAGCAATGCTAAGATGCACATGCAAAGAATGCTCAAGAATATTAATTCCTAAAAATAAAGTTGATAAATTTATCTCAAAGTTTGCTGAAGTCGAGAAAGAGCTTGGGTTAGAAGGAAGAAGAAGAGCAGTCAGAGAAGCGATCACTGCAATGAAAAGCGTGAATAAATGCCCGCATTGCAATGCAAAACAACAAAAGATACTACTTGAAAAGCCAAGCACTGTGATGGAGAATGAAAAAAGGCTTTCACCTATTGAAATAAGAACAAGATTAGAAAAAATTCCAGATGAAGATGTCGCTATCTTTGGATATAGCCCAAAACATATGAGACCAGAGTGGGTTGTTTTGACAGTATTGCCGATCCCACCTGTAACTATGAGGCCAAGCATCACATTGGAATCTGGTGAAAGAAGCGAAGATGACCTAACACATAAATTGGGAGACATAGTAAGAATAAACCAGAGGTTATTTGAAAATATAAATGCTGGAGCTCCAGAAATAATAATTGAAGACCTATGGGATTTATTGCAGTATCATGTTACAACATTCTTTGACAATGAAGTTGCGCAACTGCCTCCTGCAAGACACAGATCAGGACAGCCATTGAAAACCATCTGCGAAAGAATAAAAAGCAAAGAAGGAAGAATCAGGCATAATCTAGCAGGAAAAAGAACAAACTTCAGCGCAAGAACTGTTATCAGCCCAGACCCTATGCTTGACCTAAATGAAGTTGGTGTACCATTAGTCATCGCTACAAAGCTGACAATCCCTGAGAGAGTGACAGAATGGAACAAGGAATATCTAAAGGCATTCATCAAGAACGGTGCTAAAAATTATCCGGGTGCTAATTATCTAGTAAGGCCGGATGGCAAAAAAAAGAAAGTTACAGATGAGACCAAAGAACAACTGTTGGAAGAAGTCTTGCCAGGATATATTGTTGAAAGGCATCTGATGGATGGCGACATTGCAATATTCAACAGACAACCTAGCTTACACAGGATGAGCATGATGTGCCATAAAGTAAAAGTATTGCCAGGAAGAACATTCAGATTAAATCCTGCAGTATGCGCGCCTTATAACGCAGACTTTGACGGAGATGAGATGAACTTACATGTTCCACAGACAGAAGAATCAAGGGCAGAAGCAGAAACCCTGATGATGGTACAGACTCAGGTTATCTCACCAAGATATGGATTAAGCATCATTGGCTGCACACAAGATGCAATCTCAGGAAATTATATCCTGACAAAAAGCCTTGAGATGGGAAGACAAGATGCAATTGATATATTGATCTCTGCAGGAATAACAAATCTTTCAAAGCTACCAAGAAAGGAAAAGCTCAATGGCTTAGAGATATTTAGTGTGTTGCTGCCAGATGATTTTAACTTTGTAGGAAAATCAAGATCTGGAGCATTAGTAGTGATCAAAGAAGGAAAACTTACAGAAGGTGTACTAGATACTGCTAACTTAGGAGAAGGCGAAGGATTGTTATTAAGAAATCTTCATAAAAAATACGGTGAAGAAAAATCAATCGAAATATTAGGAAATTTCTTCAGGCTAGGGATCAAGATCTTGCTTAAGATAGGATTCAGCACAGGCATTGCAGACAGTGATCTTCCAGAAAATGCAAGAGATAAGATAGAAGAAGAACTGAGAAATGCAGACAGGTCTGTGCATGAGCTTATCGAGAGTAAAGAAAGGGGAGAGCTAGAGACATTCCCTGGAAAGACAATCGATGAGACATTAGAGCTAAGAATACTTGAAGTTTTAAACAAGACAAGAAATCAGATAGGAAACCTTGTTGCGCAATATGCTAACCAGCAATCAGGAACATCTATAATGGCAACTTCCGGTGCAAGAGGAAATCCTATTAACCTTGCGCAGATGGCTGCTTGTGTAGGACAGCAAGCTATGAGAGGCAAAAGGATAGAGAAAGGATATAATAAGAGAACATTGTCATGCTTTAAAAAAGGAGATTTAGGAGCTGCACAACACGGATTCATCAAATATGGATTCAGGCACGGATTAAATCCAGCAGAATTCTTCTTCATGGGAATTACTGGAAGAGACAGCTTAATGGATACTGCATTAAGAACGCCTAAGTCTGGTTATCTATACAGAAGATTAGCCAATGCGATGCAGGACTTGAAAGTAGAGTATGATAATACTGTCAGAGATGCAAGCAAGAAGATTATACAGTTTAAATATGGCGGAGATCAGATAGATGTAAGCAAGAGCGATGGCGGCAAGATTGATGTTGACCAGATAATCGAGACAGTTAAATAAATAGTTATAAAATTAAAGAATAAATTGCAGAAATATATTTATAATTTAAACAATCAGAGGTAATGAAAATGTTAGAAGCATTAAAACCATACAAAGAAAAACTACCTAAAAAAATCTTGGCTGAACTAGATGAAAAATTAGAGAAGATCAGCTCACAGACAAGGCAAAAGAAGATCATAGAAGCAGTATATGAACAGTATAATAATGCTAAAGTAGAAGCTGGAGAAAGTGTTGGTTTAGTCAGCGCAGAAAGCATAGGAGAGCCAGGCACACAGATGACATTGAACACATTCCACTTTGCAGGCGTTTCAGAGATGAACGTCACTGTAGGTTTGCCTAGGATAATAGAGATATTAGATGGAAGAGTAAATCCAAAAACCCCAATGATGGAAATATACCTAAATAAGCCATTCAATAAAGGCGAAGACATAAAAAAACTCGCATTGGCAATCAAAGAGACCAAGCTTGTTGATGTCACAAAGGAATTCCAGGTAAACATTGTCGAAAGTGTAATAGAGATCGTCCTAGACAAAGAAAAGATGAAAGAGCTTGCGATAACAGATAATACTGTAATAAAAGGCCTGACTAAAAATCTGAAAGGTTTTGCGATCAAGCATAAAGGAAATGTCATTATGCTGAAATATAGAGGCAAAGAAGAAGCTATAAATGAGATATATAAAGCAAAGGAAGCAATCAAGACTGTTTTTGTCAAAGGCATCAAAGGAATAAAGCAAGTCCTTCCTGTAAAGAGAGGAGAGGAGTTTATCATCGTGACAGCAGGAAGTAATTTTAAGGACATCCTTGAGCTTGAAGAAGTTGATGAGACAAGAACTGTGACAAATAATATTGATGAAGTCGGCTCAGTATTAGGAATAGAAGCTGCAAGGCAAACAATAATAAATGAAGTCAACAAAGTCATAGAGAACCAGGGATTAAATGTAGATTCCAGGCATGTCATGCTTGTAGCAGATACTATGTGTGTAGCAGGAGAGCTAAAAGGAATAACCAGATATGGAGTAGTCAATGAAAAAGCAAGCGTATTAGCAAGAGCAAGCTTTGAAACTCCGATAAAGCATATAATAAATGCTGCACTAGTAGGAGAGGTTGATTACCTGACAAGCGTTGTTGAGAATGTAATGCTTAACCAGCCAGTGCCTGTCGGAACAGGATTGCCTGGATTAGTTACAAAGATAAAGTAAGGCAATAGTATAGTTAGGTTTTATCAATCACAATATTTATAAATAATAGGTTAATTTAGTGATTTATCGTCTAATTATAGATAAAATAGGAGGTTCGCAAGAATTTAATCATAAGTGTTGCGGTGTCAAGCAAAGCGAGACACCTCGATGGTTTGGTTAAGCTTTTACGCAGTAAAAGGTTATGGCAAAGAAGGTAGAAGTAGGAAAAGAAGTAACTGAGATCAAGAAAGCTCTTGAAGCAGGCAAGATAGTAATAGGCACACAAAGGACCCTAAAGAGCCTTAAGCTTGGAAGATTAAAAAAGATATTCCTGGCAAACAACTGCCCACAAAGAACCAAGGATGATGTTGATTATTACAGCAAGCTTGCAAATGTCGAGGTTGTTAACCTAGAAGAGCCAAATGAAGAGCTTGGCACAATATGCAAAAAACAGTTTTCTATTTCTGTGTTAAGCATCCCTAAAGGAGAGTAAACAAGTCTGATAAATAGTCTTAAGATATAATGATTGATGGTGCATAGATGGGAATAAAACTGGATATTAATTCTTTAAAATTGATGACTCTGTTTGAGAACGTAACAGGAGCAAGAGTCAAGGATTATTTTGAGCTTGATGGCGCTAAATATTTTGTTGTACAGCAAGGAGAGATAGGCAAAGCTATCGGCAGGCAAGGGTCAAACATAAGAAGATTGCAGGATGTCATGAAGTGTAATGTTAAGATAGTTGAGCACAATGAGGATTTGCTTGAATTTATCAAAAATTTGATCTATCCGCTAAGATTGCACAGCGCAGAGATCAAGCAGGAGATCAAGGATGAGACAAGCGTCAACAAAAAGATGAGTGATGTTGTTTATTTAGAAGCTATTGATGTGAAAACGCGCGGACTGATAATTGGGAGAAATGCAACTTCACTCAGGAATTTAGAGAAGGCTGTGCAAAGATATTTTGATGTGAAGGAGATAAAGGTCATGTAGAAGATTTCTTAACAAGTTTTTTATTCTTGACTTAAGTTATTTTTTATAATCTGATTTGCTGCATATATTCCCGTGATGTAAGAGTCTTCCATACCGCCAATATTATGGTCGCCGATCAGGTATAGATTTTTGCCTTGTATGCAATCTAGCATCAAGTCTTCAGGATAGGTAAACGCAGGTTTCCAATGCTTTTGAGAAATGATATCAAAGCTACTGAAATAGTTATTCAAATCTACATTCTTGTTCTTTGTGTAAACCAAATAAGAACCATCTGTCTGATGGGATATGACACAAGTGCGTGAATGCGGATCAAAAAATTGGTCATCTGTCTCATCCCAACCTTCCCTTATCGAGCCTTTCACATGGAACATATAGGCATTAATCGTCTTATCTATCTTTTCTAGATGCAATAGATTTTTAGAAATCCATGGAGGAGTTGCAACCACAATATTGCGTGCAATAAATTTCTTGTTTCTCGTCTTAATCAAATAATTATCTCCTTTTTTACCTATTTTTAATACAGTATCCCTAATGATATTTTTTCTAAACGGCAATATTGTCATATTTTTATCAAGACTAAACTCATTTACTGGCAATAAAAACAGCTGATAAGTCCATTGTAAAAAAGAGAATGCTGACGGTTTCTGGTCAGAGACAAAAGACATAGCATATAAAACTTCATGTATGTACTTATTTACCACTCCTTCTATATGCTGCTCTTTCAGAAAATCAATTGTCTTCTTTTTGTATAAGCTTTTTAGATATGGATCCTGTTCCAGAGCTTCCTTTTGCGACATGTGCTCGCAATTTTTCTTGAAAATCCCATAGGCTCTTCTGAACTTTAGCAAATGGAAGGTTAATTTTATCAATTGAGGAATATATTTTATTATCTGTCTGTTAAAAAACCTGTATCTTTTCCTGCCATTATGAAAAGTGATATCCTTAAACCGTATCTTTCTTCCTTTAGTCACTAACTTTTTCATATGCTTATAATCATAAGTGACAAAATAGGCACCGTAATTGACTTTACCATCACTAGAAGTGCATATCCTGCCGCCGATATCCTCAGTAATTACAAGAAAGTCTTTATTATTGTCCTTAAGGGTATGCGCACATCCTAAGCCAGAGATACCACAGCCGATTATGATTGTTTCATATATCTTTTTTTTCATGGTAAATCAATTATTTGTAGGTTTATCATCAGAAATTTTATTATCAGTATTTTTATCAGGTGCAATATAATCCCTTTGGGTGCTAGCAACTTCCTGTTGCATCTCTTTTTCAACACTACTACCATCTCCCTGTATGTTCAATGCTCTTGTGCTGTCACAAGCTACCAGAGAGATGAGTATGGTGATCAATAGCAAAGACAGGAAGAGAGTTTTTAATTTATTTGTCTGCATTATACCAGTTAGTATGTTTTATCTTAAAAACCTTTTGTAAAACAGTATGCGCATACTAAAGATTTACGAAGCAGCTGTCGCAGTTGGCACTGGCTTTGATAATGTTATCAGTTGCTCCTCCTCTACGCTTAGATATTAGAAGTGAAACTGGAAAAGCATTGCATGTTGTATTTTTTGATATGTAGTTAGAGGGTATTGCCCGTCGCAACTTAGATTCGTTATGTTAATATGTGCCAACTAAATTGGCGGCAGCTGCTATGCACATACCTAAAACATATAGAAAGCGATTATTGCAAGAACTAAGATGATGACTTTAATGCCGATGAATACAGCCCAGTAATGCCATGATAATCTCTTGAAATTCGTAACTAATAAGGGATTTCGATGCAGATCTTATTTTAGGAAGTTAGACAAAAAATATTTAAATAAACTCTTACCATTTTTTAGATAGATGGCAGATACAATCGCTGAAGTGACAACTACTGCAACAATAACATATAGCTTGAAGGATTCTTACAAAGCAGCCATGGGAGTCTTGTTTGAGAATGGCAGGAATCCATTAGATAGGCTGCTACCCCTTCCTGGAAGAGATTCTTTAAAAGCTTCACTAACTCAGGCGTATCATGTTTTGAGGGTAGCAAATTCTTTAGACCTGAATTACCAAGGATTAGACACTTTACTGCAAGAAAGAATAGATGTTATCACTAGGACTAAGCCTCAAGTTCCTGAACTCAATGAGCTGCTTGAGCTTGTAAAAGATGAGAAAAGAAAGAAAGAGCATGGTGAAAAATTAGACATTAAAGACCCTATTACTGAATCTTATACTGAGGTTGCAAAAGAAATTCTTTCAAAAGAGTTTGAAGAAGATGAGTTTAATCTTGAAAATAAGTTATATGATAAAGGAGATATTGAACAGGCACGTGACTACAACCTTCGCAAAATCAGAGAGGTTCTTGCAATCATGAATGATATGGGCAGTTGTTATGGCCTGCTTGATAACAATGCCTTTTATGGGATATTAGAGCTTGTCATGGGATATGTCCCACAACGCGGAAGGAAACCTGCTTTATTGTATGATGTTGAAGATGAGATGAATAAAGGCAAGAGATTTTCATTTGGGTTTTCCAGCAGGGATGGTGTTAGTATTGTATTGCCTAAATGTGCTGAACCTATCTATCTAGGAAATCTTACTGACTTGAGAAGAATTGATGAGTTTAGAGACCAATTAATGCCATTATTTGCCCAAATTGGAGCGGAGATTGAATTATTTTCTAATGCAGCAAATAATATGATCAAGATAACAGTTGCAGATGCTGTCAGGCAGATCGCATCGTTGCAGCTTGGCAAATCCAGTAAGGCAGATTATCCAGCCAATGCCATAGATTATGCTGAGCAAAGGATAATCGCAATGACTGCTGAAATACAAAAATTGAGAGAAAGTGTCTCTGCGTATCAAAATTATCTAAGAGAATTGACTGAAGCTTTTGGCACTGATGTTAACCCTACAATAAGTGTTAAAGGGTTATTAGCATCATATCTTCTCAGACAGACTGCATCTTTAGAGGGTAGGCTTACAGCTGAAACCAATAGGGCTGAAGAGCTTGCAAAAGATAATGCTGAATTACACAAGCAATTAAGTGCATCCGAAGCCAGAGAGTTTGACCCAAAAACAATCTCTCCTAAAGATATTGCTCGAATTCCCGGAGATAGATTAGCTCAAGCTGATATTTATCCTAAGGTTGCATATGGCGGAAAAAGGCCAGTTGAGACAAAGGCAATTAATGGTATATCGAAATGAGACAGAGCCTATAAGAGAAGAAGGTAGAAGAGAATTTGTAAAGGGGATAATAGGAGAAGAATTATGGGACGATAAACTTAGTGCATATGATAATTATAAGAAATATGTGACATTACAACTTGGTAAAAAGGTAGACCGAGAAAAGTTGTTATACGAAGCATTTGGAGAGCATTCTAAAAGATATCAGACTATCAATGAGATGTTGGATGCAACAGTGAGAGAAAAGACAAGTGCGCTTGAAAGAAAGATCAGTGAAGCGACACAAGAGATTGGACAGTTAAAAGGGGAGATTGCTGCAAACTCACAGACAATAGATGGATTGCAATTACAACTTAATGGATTAAGAAATAAAGAGATTAAACCTAAAGGATATCTTGATCTTGCTGAAGCATATGATCATGCCACTAAAATCATGAAACCTTCAGACAGCAAAACACAATTCACACATGACCCAGCTAAATTTTATGAATGGCTCCTTGGAGCAATCAGCGATGGAACTATCCAAGTTAAAGGGAACAGGTTCATAGATGAAGAGCAATTAGACGGATTAATAGCAGCTATCCAAAAATGAGTAACCAACAGCTCAGCCAGATATGTGAGAGATTAGGCTCTAGATATCCTGCTGTAGTAGCAGAGGTTGTACTCGCAAATCCTGCCGCAGATACTCTTGATCTAGATTCTCTCAGACATGATTACTTAAATAGGCTAGGCAGCAGAATCCTATCAAGAGAATCACCTGGTCCACAAACCATTACAGTTGAACAACCTCCAGCAAAATCCCCTAACAAGAAAATTCAACTTACTGAAAGGGCACAAGCTTTTGAAGATATATTGTGGGAATATGCCAATTCTCTTCATGAGAATTATGGTGAGATATTAAACAAAGATCCATACAAGATACGTGACGAAGTAAGAGCTTTAGTAGGAACTGATGAAAGAGCAAAACATTTCCAAGGTACAATTGACCAGATAGGAGATGGACAATATGAACTCCTTAAAGGAAAAGAGGAGATGTTAAAGATCAAATTAAGGGCTTATTGCAGATTGGATGAGATGAAGCCTGCATGTTATCCGATGAGAGGCGGAATTGGGACTTTTGTATTATTGGAATATATTGCAGCACAGCCTGGAGCAAAAAGTTATGGCATATTAGCCAAGATGTGGCACAGCTTTAATACCAAGAAAGAACCTGGCAGAGGAACGTCTCTTGAGACTGTCCTGGAAAATGGCGAGAGGTATTTAGAAATAACAAAAGAGTATGCTTCAATATTATTTGATGCTGGAAAAGATCAAGCCAGATACGTTAATGCTTTTTTATCACAATTGCCAATAACTAAAGGAGGAGAAGAAAATGCAAAAGATCCTTTAGACCCTAAAAAAGTGTTCGGACATAATTTTGAGAGGATGAGATTTCAGGATGCCCTTAACCAAGTTCTTTTCGATAGGGTATTAACTAATAATCGAGAGTTGCTTGAAAGGGACCATATAGTTGAAGTGATTAAAGGGAAAATTAGAGTTATTCCTGGAAAACAGAGTGACTTCAATAGATTTATGCTTAAAAGAGTACAACTAAAAGAATAATAGATAAATACACCTGTGTCAATCTATATACTTGTCAAACAATAAGAATAAAAGTTAAACTATCTTAAAAACCTTTTGTAAAACATATAGAATGCGATGATCGCAAGGATTAAGATGATGACTTTAATGCCGATAAATACAGCCCAGTAATGCCATGATAATCTCTTGAAATTTTTGACTATCTTTTTTTTTATGGCTTTTTTAGAGATTGTGGAAGTATGTTTTTTGCTAGGCTTTTTCTTAGAATTTTGCATTTTTAGAGATAAAATATTTGGTTATGATGATATAATGTAAGTATAATGATTATACCGTTACCTCAGCTTCCTCTGCCTTGCCTTTGATGCGCTTCATCCTAAACGTATTCTCTCTTTCAACTTCCTCTAGCCTTAATGTGATAAAAGCTCTAGTCTTTTCCATCCTTGGGATGACTTCAAACTCTAAAGCATTTACTCTGCGCTTTGTCTTCTCGATCTCCTGCAGAAGCTTTCTCATGCTTGTCTCAACTTCTGCTGCCTTGACTATCTTTTCCACAACTTTCTCATACTGCAAAGCAGCTTCATCAACAGAAACGCTTGTAAAGATACCATATCCGCGTTCAAGAGCTTTTTTCTGCAGCTTTATATCATCTACTTTTGGAACAACGACACCCATGATGTTCTTTTTGCCGACGTGAAGCTCTGGACGCTGGGAGATTGCTAATGCTGCAGACTTTAATGTTAAATCTGATTCAATAATTCTTGCCATGTTCATCTTCTGCAATGCAATTATATAATCAGCCACAATCTCGTTTCTGAGATTTTTTACTTTCTTAAGAATCTCAAAGAACTCTAGTATCAAGCCATCTCTTTTCTTCTTCAGAAGATTATAGCCAGATTTAGCTAGCTTGATCTTCTTCTTTAATTCCATCAGTTCGCTTCTTGTCGGCTTGATGTTTTGCGTTGATGCCATTGTCAATCACTTATTTTAGTTTTTTTGCAATAATAAATTTAAATAAATAATAAAACATTTATCTCTTTACCTGGACTGTTATCTCTTTCTCCTGAGCAGGTTTGTAATATTTCTCTTTTAATTCTGGAGAGATTCTAGTAAGCTCCTGCTTTGGAATAGTGCTGAATAAACTCCAGCCAATTGCCAGAGTATCTGCAATTCCACGATCTTCTAGCCTATTCTGCCTGACAAACCTTGCTTCAAATGCATCTGCGAATTTTAATAATCTTCTGTCTCGCTCAGAGAGAGCTTCCTCTCCAACGATAGCAACTAAGCCACGCAAGTCTCTGCCTTCTGCATAATTTGCATAACACTGATCAGATACATTTTTGTGATCCTCTCTTGTTTTTTTTGGACCGATACCAAGGTTCATCAATCTTGACAAACTTGGAAGTACATCGATTGGAGGATAGATGCCTTTTCTGTGCAATTCTCTGGACAATACAATCTGTCCTTCTGTAATATATCCAGTAAGGTCTGCAATCGGATGTGTAATATCATCGCCTGGCATTGTCAAGATGGGAATCTGTGTGATCGATCCTTTCTTGCCTTTTATCATGCCTGCTCTCTCATATATCATTGCAAGATCAGTATACATATATCCTGGATAGCCACGCCTTCCTGGAATCTCTTCTCTTGCTGCACCGATTTCTCTCAATGATTCGCAGTAGTTTGTCATGTCTGTCAAAATGACAAGTACATGCATGTCTTTTTCAAATGCAAGATATTCTGCTGCAGTAAGAGCCATCCTTGGAGTGATCAATCTTTCAACAGCAGGGTCGTCTGCCAAATTTAAGAAGACAATGCTTCTCTCCAAAGCGCCTGTTCTCTCGAAATCTGCCATAAAATATTGCGCTTCTTCATTTGTTATGCCCATTGCTGCAAAAATAACAACAAATTTTCCTTCGCTGCCAAGAACCTTTGCCTGTCTAGCGATTTGTAGAGCAATTTCATTATGTGGCAATCCAGAGCCAGAGAATATTGGCAACTTCTGTCCACGAACAAGGGTGTTAGTGCAATCAATCGTTGAAACACCTGTCTGGATAAAGTCAGCTGGCTGCAATCTTGCATAAGGATTGATAGCTGCGCCTATGATGTCTATCTTCTTTTCTGGAATTATCTCTGGGCCTTGATCGATTGGCTTGCCTGCGCCGTTCAAGATCCTTCCAAGCATATCTTCTGAAACTGGAAGCTTGATTGTATCGCCTAAAAACTTGACCATCGCCTCTTTGCCGACAGATGAAGTTCCTTCAAATACTTGGACAACTACTAAGTTTTCGCTAGTGTCAAGAACCTGGCCATTTTTTAACTGGCCGTTTGAAAGTCGAATGCTGACTAGCTCACCATAGCCTACAGGATGTGTTTTCTCGACGAAAACTAATGGACCTGCTACATCTTTGATTGTTTTGTATTCTTTCATTGTATACCACCGTTGTTTTAGTTTTTATTCAATGTTTTGAGTTAATATTATCCTTAACTATTATATATGCAATTAATGCTGCCATCATAAGCGAGATTGATATTGCAAAGTATAATGTTTCTTTTCCGTTCTCCCAAGCTACTACATGCTTCAAAAATAAAACTGCAAGTATTAAAGCAATAACGCTTGATAATTTCTTTTTTAGATCGTCTAAATTATGAACTTCTAACCATGTCGGAACTTTTAATCCCCCAATAAATAACCCATATAAAGACAATGAGAAAATGTATACAATAACTGCCAAAAGATATGAATCTAAAGCAGAGATTATCGATACAGAAAATGCAGTTAGATCGCTGCTGCTATAAATAAGCAAACTAAATATTTCTTTAACTAACTTAAATGTTGTAACTAAGAATAATAATAGAGAGGCAATTAATGAGCCTATAATTGCAAAATATACTAAAATTTTACTCTCTTCTATTAATTTCTTAATCATATTAAGTCTCCGTTTATTTTAATAATTGATTCCTTATTTAGCTCAATTCCCTTATCTCTGCCTCGATCTTCTTCTGTGCGCCGTTCAGTATGCCTTCAAAGTCCTTGTTGAACTTTGCATTGCCTATCTCTACTTTTGACTTTATGTCAAGGATCTTTTGGACACGAACACCGTGCTCCAAAGCAGATTGTGCCTGTGCATAATACTGCAAAATTGTCTTCATGATCAATCTAGTTTTTTGCAGGCTGCTGAATGTGTCAATTTCATGGTATGCATTTTGCTGCAGCAAAAATTCTCTGATCAATCTCGCTGCATCAAGAGTGAGCTGCTCTTTTTCTGGCAGCGCATCTGAGCCAACAAGCTGAACTATCTCAAGAAGCTTTTCTTCCTGCTGCAATATTTTCATGCAATCTCCTGTTAACTGTCTCCAGTCAGGATTTACATTATCTGCAAACCAAGGCTCTAATGTGTCAAGATAAAGACTGTAGCTTGTAAGCCAGTTAATCGACGGAAAATGTCTTCTTTGTGCAAGCTTTGCATCCAATGCCCAAAATGTTTTTGTAACTCTAAGTGTATTTTGTGTGACTGGCTCAGAAAAATCTCCTCCAGGAGGAGAGACTGCGCCAATTACAGTTACAGAGCCTTCTTTTTTTGTTCCAAGAGGCTGGACTCTTCCTGCTCTTTCGTAAAACTGAGCAAGCTTTGTTGAAAGATATGCAGGATAACCTTCTTCACCTGGCATCTCCTCTAATCTTGATGAGATCTCTCTCATAGCTTCTGCCCATCTTGAAGTTGAGTCTGCCATCAATGCAACATCATAGCCCATGTCTCTGTAATATTCTGCAATTGTAATTCCAGTATAGACTGATGCTTCTCTTGCTGCAACTGGCATGTTACTTGTGTTTGCGATCAATACAGTCCTGTTCATTAAAGGCTTGCCTGTTTTTGGATCTGTTAAATGAGGAAATTCGGTAAGAACTTCAGTCATCTCATTGCCGCGTTCCCCGCATCCGATGTAAACAATTATCTCTGCGTCACACCATTTTGCAAGCTGCTGCTGTGAAACTGTCTTTCCTGCGCCAAATGGCCCAGGAATAGCTGCAACTCCGCCTTTAGCTAAAGTAAATAAAGAGTCAAATACACGCTGTCCAGTAATCAATGGCATGTTTGGAGAAAGTTTTTTTGCGCTTGGTCTTGGAACTCTAACTGGCCAGTATTGCTTTAGCTTTAATTCGTGCTTTTGCTTATTTGCGTCTTCAACATAACCGATAACATCATTGACAGTAAATTTGCCTGAGTTAAGCTCTGTAAGCTTTCCAGATACGCCTAAAGGAACCATTATCTTATGCATATTGCCAGGCGTCTCTTCTACTTCGCCAAGAAATTCACCAGTCTTGACTTTTTCGCCTTTCTTAGCAGTTGCTTTAAATTGCCAAACCTTTTTTTGGTCTAAGCCTGGAGCATCTACTCCCCTTAAGATAAAATCTCCCATCTGGTCTTTTAAGACTGGCAATGGTCTCTGGATACCGTCGTAAATGCTTGTCAATAATCCTGGACCAAGCTCTACACTCAATGATTTGCCTGTGTTATAGACTGGCTCGCCTGGCTTGATACCTGAAGTATCCTCGTAAACCTGGATAACTGTCTTATCATTCTGTATCTCGATGACTTCGCCCATCAATTTTTCCTTGCCTATTCTGACTAAGTCATACATCTCTGCATCTATGCCTGTTGCCACTACAACTGGGCCTGCTATCCTAAATAATTTTCCTACCTTGTTTATGTCTTTCATTTTATCACCGCGTTCTTGTTTGTTTTTTGATTATTTTTTATTTTCACTAATTAATTTATTGTTTCTTTATTTCTGATTATGATTTTTAGTTATTAATTTTTTATTTCGTTTGATCTATTTTTGTTTTTTTAATTTTTATTTGATTTTGAGTATCATTTCTCGTCCTGTTTCCAGACATCTACACCTATGGACTTCTTTATCAGCTTTCTCAAGTTTTCCTGCGCTGCCATTGTAGATAATGGGATGAATACAGGAGAGATGCTGTTTTCGATATCACTTCTGTCAAAAAATGACATCGAGTCAAGGAGATTCTCATCGATGATGACTATGCCAATGTTGTCAGCAGATGATGCGACAAGATGCTTGATGCCTTTTGCACTAGTGTCTGTTTTCTTGTTCAATGATGCATCTACCTCAAAGGTGTGCCTAATGCCAGCTAACTGAAATCCTAAGATAAATTCATTTGTGCCGATTGCTGCTAATTGTTGCATCTTGTATTACCGATTATTCATCATAAAGTATAATCATTCACTCAAATTTATACCACTAACTGCTCTCTTATGAAATTTTCAGGCATGTTAAACTGCTTGCATTTTATCAAAATCTGCAAATTTCTAATTTCCATGTCTTTTGCAAACATGAATGATAAGATAGTGTCGACTGAAAGCGGATTCTTGTGCTCGAACAATAAAGTTTTTTTGAGGAGATAACGCTTGAAATCCATCTCTATTGTTGTCAATGAACCAGTCTTTTTGTAGTCGTCTATTCCAGCTTTAATCGTCAGCGAGTAACCTAATTTTTTTAATTTTTCGATGACTGCATCTACACTAGGTGAATTCAATAGGTCATGGATCTTTCTTTGCTGACGAGGATCCTGGCTTGAGATAAGATATTTAGAGAGTTCTGCTTTTGAGACACCTTCTCTCTTCAAGCGCAATAGGGTCATGATGTTCAATATCTCAATCTCTGTCGTTATGAATTCCTTGAACAAGATACCTTGGCTTGAAAGACGAGTGACAAAAGAGATAAGGGAGCTGAAATAAAACTTATCCAAAGCACTTTCAAGTTTTGCTATGTTCTTTGATTTGGAAAACTCTTCCAGATGAGGTTTGAGATAATCAAATGATAATAAATTGGAGACTGATTTGTTCTTAAGTATGTTTTCCGCAGAGTCCAACTTGACTAGAGTGGATAATGCTTCTGCATCCAGCATTCCTGCAGGAACAAGCAATGATTCGATCTCTTTTTGCGAAGAGCTTGTGAATCTGCCGCGCAAGATTGTCTTAAGATTATGCATGTCTTTTCTTACAAGATAAATATCTATCAATTGCTGAAGAGAATCTCCTGAGATGCGCCTAAGTTTCTGGAATGTCTTGACAATATTCCTATTTAATGCCTGGTCAATGAGCTCTGTGCCTGAATAGTTCAATGCTAAGCTGTCTATCTCTTTCTTGTATTCTGTCTCTTCTAAAAAGCGGATTATTTCAGGGACAGACATCTTAAGCAGGCGCTCATATTCCTGAGGCTTTATCAGTAAAGTGCGCATGACTGCAACACGGACATATGTATACGGATATTCACCTAACTGAATCTTACTGTTATTCTGAGTTACAATCTCATCGCTCTTTAACGATGGACGTTCTAATTGGATAGTTTCCTGCATTTTTGCCCTCAGTATTAAAACTGAATTTTAGTTAAGTCTTATCTGGCTGCAATTTTTTAACTCTATATTATAATCTTATTAGTTATTTATTACTTGAACAGCTTCTTAGCAACATCCTGCAATACTCTGCCCTTTAAAGTGTCAAATACTGTCTCAAAGCTGTAGTCTAGGCGGATAGTCTTGTCTGCATTTTCTGCAATTATTCCTGCGCTTATGTCAGCAGCTGTGCAGTTAAAGCCATTGATGCTCTTGATATCATTCTTGCTGCAGTAAACATATTTCACTTCAAGCTCTTTCTTTGCTTTCTCAAGCAGTTTCTTTGAAGATGAGTTTTTCTGCGACTGTGCAAGAGCTTCTTTTAAAGCCATTTCAAATGCCTTGTCAATCAGTTCTTTTTTCTTCTTTAGCACGATATGATTTGCTTCGCTGTGGACAGCTGCTAGCTTTATCTTTTCAAGATTTTTTGCTGCATCGCTTAACTCATGAGCATACTTCTGCTCAAGGTCTTTAAGCTGCTGTTTTGCCTCATGATCTATTGTAGCAGATTCTTTTCCTGCCTGCTCAATTATAGCCTTAGCTTTCTGAGCAGCAGATTCCAATATAGAGTTTTTTACTTCGTTTAGTCCCATGTTTATCACTTGTTTATTTTTAAAATACATCAAAATAAATAGAGTAATAAATAGCAAATAAATGCTATCTACTAACTATCTACTTATGCACTTCCTGCCATACCAATTATCAATATAGCAACTACTAGGCCAAAGATAACTAGAGTCTCTGGGATAACTGTCAGGATTAAACCCTTACCAAACAACTCTTCCTTTTCTGCCATCGCACCTATTGCTGCTGTTCCTATTGCCTTTTCTGCAATTGCTGCTGCTATAGCTGTTACGCTGATAGATAAACCAGCTGCCAATGCTATCAATCCATTTTCTAATGCCATAACCTTTTGCTCCGCAAAAGCTTAACCAAACCATCGTAACATCTCGCTTCGCTCGATATTACAATACGTTATTAAGTTACTTTGCGAACCCTCCGTTTGTTTTTTAATTTATGTTATTTATATTTTTCATATATTATATATGAACATGAAACCTCTTTTTTATCCTCTTTTTCTATCATTAATTTGTTACCTAAACACCTCTTACTCCCTTCTGAAATATTAGTCATTCACTCTTTCTCTGCCCCAAATGGCTTGTATGCAATTCCACCACCTGAGTAAAACTTTGTGAAAAATTCAACATACTGCAACCTTAAGGAATGCAAAAATGGACCAAGTATGCCAAGCGCAATGTTTATGACATGGCCAATGACTAAGATAAAAATTCCAACGATTATATTTAAGATGCTAGGCTCATGGAAAAACTCTGCAGCCATATCATTTACAACAACTGCTAAGCCAACTGATGCAAGGCCAAGAGCCATCAATCTTGCATAACTCAGTATGTTGCCGAAAATGCTTGGTAGCTCAACAAGACCACGGATGCCTTCGCCCAAATATAATAAAATAACTGAGATGCCAAGCAAAACAAAACCAAATATTGGCGGAATAAGATACATGCCGTATGAAAGATATAATAATAGGCATCCTAGCTGTAATAATATCCATGAGATCTTTGCGCAAAAAGCATGCCATAATCCATGATGCTGAAGCTCGTTGTAAAAACCAATAAGCAGACCAAGATTGACATGAACTATACCAACTATAACTGCTGCGCCCAATAATAACATCTTATCATGCTCTCTGCCAATGACATGAGAAATATGGAATCCTGCAATCTCTTCATAACCGAAAAATTCTCCGAAAAACAGGCCAAATGCCAATGACCAGAGAGATGCGATAATAAGTATCTTGAACAGCTGCTGTGCAATCTTTCCCTGCATTTTTAATTTCAGGAAGTAAAATAAGCTTAATGTGACTAAGCCATAACCAAAGTCTCCTAGCATGAATCCAAACAAGAATGGAAACCCTAAGAACAGGAAGAAACTTGGGTCTACCTCATGATAGTTTGGCAGTGAGTATAAGTCAAGGAAGAACTGGAACGGCCTTATTGTCTTTTTGTTCTGCAGCTGGACAGGAATATGCTCATCATGATGGATATGCTGCTCCTGGATGAAGAGCTTGTTATCTGTCTTTTTCTGAAGAAGCTCTGTCAGTTGCGCTACCCTGTCTCTTGGAACATAACCTGTTGCCAAAAAAGTGTCATCTGTTGCGCCAAATTTTAATGGAGCCTCTGCCTTTGAGATCTCTGCGGAAAGATATGATTCGTTTTCTACAAGATAATTCTGCCATTGGCGTTTTAATCTTTCAAAAGAAGATTTGGATGATGTGAGCTTATTTAAATTTTGATAGATCTAATGCAGTAAAGTGAACTTTTGCAAGAAGCTCCTGGGCTTTTTGTATGGATGATTTCTCAACGAATAATGCAATCGCTTGCTTACCTGAAACTTCTGAATGCCTTAATTCATGATTAATTTTTTGTGAATGCAAAGAAGAGGTTAGAAGATCAAGAGGTTGGACGAAGCCGATAAAATAAGCAATTGAATCATAGCTTGAAAGGATGTCAAACTCAAGCTTGAGAGCTTTTAGGATCGTCAATTGCTTTAGCTGCTCATCTGCAGATTTTATTTTTGCATCAAGCTGCTTTTGTGATTCAAGCAATGCATTTACTGAAGAGGAGATGGCTGTTAAGTCTTTTTCCAGCTGTTTTAGAGATGGCTTTTGATGCTGTTGCTGTGATTTTTTATTGCTTTTTTTTGTATTTTTGTGCTCTTTAAGCAGCATTTGTTCCTGGATCAGCTGATGATTTATACTGAGGTAAGAAAACAATGACCTAATTTTCAACAGAAGTTCAGATGTTTTTGATGCATTTTCCAATGGCTGGCCAATGTCAGCATCTTGATTTTTTTTATGTTCTATTATATGAAGAACTTTTTGTTTGTGCAGAATGTTTATTGTAGCAGGCAAAAGAGATTTCTCTCCTAAGATCAGCAACTTTTCCATCTTTTTTGGTGCAAACATTTTAGTCACGAAAACTGCAAATATTATTATAAGATCGATTTAAACTAAATAGGGTAAATTAAATGTAAAGTCAATTATGTTGGATTATCACTCAATATATTCTTCAAACTTTTCTAACACTAGCTCTGATGCTTTATTTAGGTTTGAGGATGCCTTATCTGCAAGCCTTTCTGCATCTGCA
>JAGVZX010000018.1 GCA_018302185.1 Candidatus Woesearchaeota archaeon | reverse complement strand
ATATTGGCGACGGCAGCCACAGCTCAGGCATTTGTTATTCAATTACTGTAATGCCTCACCTCAATCTGACTCAGGTTTTTGCTGCCTAGAGCAATCTCCTGTGACAAATGCTGCAATATGAAAGGACCGTGTGAAACTCTGTGAGATACTGTGACAACATCGCCTTCCTGGATGCCTAACTTTAAAAGATGGATCTTTAGAGCTTTATCTTTTATCTCGACAAGCTTTACTTTTTCTGATGATGTTGTATCTGATAATAGCATAATGACCACTTAAAATACAAAATAACAATACAATATAAGATTATCTATTAATCACTTCACTTAACAATCTCTTCTACCTTGTCTATCTTTGTCCAAAGCTTATCGATGTTGCGCCATAAGAGAACAACAAGCAAGATATATGCAAGATAAGAGATCACTTCAAGCAAGCTTGGATTTCCATTGTAGCCAAAAAGATCTTTTGCTAAACCACCTACTGCGCCTTTCTCATGCAATGCAGGAAAGCTTCCATCTGGGTTAACTGCAGGGTTTAAGTTCCAGACTTCAATTGTTGCAGGCAATAATTTTGCTTCTTCAAATTCATGGATGCCATGTGCGACTAAGCCAGCTGCAAACAATATTAAAAATACACTGCTGATATTAAAGAATAATTTTAACTTTATTTTCTTTGCTGCAACAAATATAAGATAGCCAAGGATGCATGCTGCAATCACACCAGATAATCCCCACAATAACAGATTATCTCCGCCTGAGAAGCTTGATGCTCCTAAGAAGATAACTGTCTCAACACCTTCCCTAAAAACCGAGAGGAAAGTGACAAGAAATAATCCAAACTGCTGCTGCGTATTAAGATGGCGCTGGACACGATGCTCTATCTCTTTAGCAACGTTTTTCTGCCGCAGCATCCAGAGTATCATTGAAGTCAGTAAAACTGCTGCAAACAGCATAGTAAAGCCTTCAAATATCTCTTCTGCTCGTCCTTCAAAGCCGCCTGCCAAAAACTGGAACAAGACTGCGGCAATTATGCTTGCGACGACTGCGCAAAAGACGCCGTAGTAGACAACATTATTGTATCTGTGCTGCTTTGTCCTGAAAAGATATGCTAGAATTATGCCAACTATCAATGCTGCTTCCAATGTCTCTCTGAATGTTATTATAAAGCTGGATACCATATTGAGTCACCTTGTTTTTTAGTTTTTATTTTTGCAGTTTATTATTTTACATCAGCAATTTTTATTTTTTTATGACCTACTATCAACTTTCTTTTTGAAAGTTAACAATCGTTAAGTTTTATTAACTTGTATTTAAATGTTTTCATAGAAAACTATATTAACTTAAATTTGCTCAACAAGATTATGCTAAAGATAATCCTGCAAATACACCACAAAAGCTGCTGGGGCTCTGAGATTAATCTAAAATTTCCCATCATTAAATTCTCGTCTATAGACTGCAGATGGATCAAAGGCAAAGTCGCGCATATACTCTTAGCTGCAGGAGATTCTTCTTCGTTTGATAAGATAGTGAGTTACTTAAAAGACAGAAGAGATGTGAAATCAGTTGAGCTATTGAGCAAGACAAGCAGCGAGATGTATGTGCGTGTAATAACTAAAAAAGATAATCGTTATAGCCAGTTCTCTGACATCTTCTTCAAGAACAATTGCTTTACTGCTGCGCCAACAAGATTTGAGGACAAATATGAAGTATGGACGCTCGGTACATCGGAAAAAAAGAATATCGCTAAAATATACAGCTTCTTAAAAAAG
The DNA here is from genome assembly GCA_018302185.1 of Candidatus Woesearchaeota archaeon. Classification (GTDB taxonomy): domain Archaea; phylum Nanobdellota; class Nanobdellia; order Woesearchaeales; family UBA10200; genus UBA10200. The sequence goes on along the minus strand of JAGVZX010000018.1, from coordinate 8,757 downwards.
AAGTATCCTGTCAAGATCAGATACATCAAAGATGAAAGCATCTCTCCAAAGCTTACTGCTAAGCAGCGCGAAGTTCTCATCCATGCAGGATATTTTGGATATTACAATTGGCCTAGAAAGAAGTCTGCAACTGAGATAGCCAGCCTGTTAAAAATACCTAAGACTGTGTTTTTGTCGCATTTAAGGAAGGCTGAGAGCAAAATCATCAATGGATTTTTATCTGAGTAGACTATAGTCTACTAAAGATATATATTCACGTCTATTATTCACTATACAATAAGAATTAGATTAATGAAATAACGTATTGTTATAATAAATTGGGGGAAATAAAATGGTACAATTTGACAAAAAGCTAGTAGCTGTGCTTAATAAAAATTGTGATAAAGGCAAGATAATGAACGCGCTTGCGCACATGAGCCTTGGATTAGGAGCCAGTGTTGCAAATAAAGATAACACTGCTGAATCAAAAAACGAGCTAAGGCTCACAGATTACAAAGATGCAGACAATAATAGCCATAAAAACATCTCAGAGATACCTTTTATCGTATTAGAGGGAAATTCAAACAAAATAAGGGAATTAAGGAAAGAAGCTATTGCAAATAACATTGAATCTGTTGATTTTACAAATACTATGACTGTTGGCACTTATGAAGACCAGATAAGGCTTTCTGCGCAGACAAAGGAGCAGGATTTAGAGTATTATGGCATATGCCTGTTTGGAGACTGGGATTCAGTTTCACAATTAACAAAGAAGTTTTCTTTGTGGAAATAGCTTTTCCTTCTTAGAGCAGAGATATATTCTCTTCCTGCAAGTTATTTGCAACAACAAATTTATAAATAAAGCTCTGTTTTATCAGTAGGTTATGGCTAAAGCAAATACTAGAAAGAATCAGAGAAAGACAGAAAAAAATAAAGCAGTAGCTCGAAAAGATAAGACGACAAATAATAGCAGTAATGTAAGCTCATCTAATTTAGTTTCTGTCAATAATAGCTATAATCTCAATTTTGAAACAACTCACGATATAAATATCCCTAAAGAGACCATCAGCCAAGTTATTGGGCAAGAGGCAGCGGTTGAAGTCATCAAAAAAGCTGCATCTCAAAAAAGGCATGTATTGCTAATCGGAGAACCAGGCACTGGAAAAAGCATGCTTGGAGCTGCATTAGCTGAACTCTTGCCGAAAGAAAATTTGAAAGATGTCTTAGCTTATCCAAACCCTAATGATGAAAATAACCCAAAGATTGTCAGTGTAGAGGCAGGAAAGGGCAGAGAAGTAATCACAAAAGCAAGATCATCTGGCAAAGAATTCTTTAAGAACCAGAATTTCTTTTTAGCAATATTGCTGATCTTTTCATTAGTTGCGCCTTGGTGGGTAAGGACGCATTATACTGTACAGTATGGTGCAACTGTAGGCGCAATAATGTTTGCAAGCTTTTCAATTGCAAGCATGTTATTTTTAGGCGCATTCTTTATCCTGCTGAAAATGGGAAATAAGCAGGAAACAAAATCTCTTGCACCAAAATTGTTGGTAGATAATTTTAACAAGCAAACTGCGCCCTTTTATGATGGCACTGGAGCGCATGCAGGCGCATTATTAGGAGACATATTGCATGATCCCTATCAATCTGGAGGATTGGGAACGCCTGCGCATGAGAGAGTAATGTCTGGCTTGATACATAAAGCAGACCAAGGAGTTTTGTTTATAGATGAGATAGGTACATTGCATAAAGTCACACAGCAAGAACTTTTGACTGCACTGCAGGAAGGCAAGTTTCCTATTACAGGCCAGAGCGAGATTTCCGCAGGAGCTATGGTAAGGACAGATGCAGTGCCTTGCAACTTTGTTTTGATAGCAGCAGGCAATCTGCAGACAATAAAGCATATGCATCCTGCATTAAGATCAAGGATAAGAGGATATGGTTATGAAGTTTACATGAATGAGTCAATGCCAGACACTCCTGGAAATAGAGAGAAGCTGACTGTTTTTGTTGCACAGGAAGTTGCAAAAGACAATCAAAACTCACAAAAAATCCCTCATTTCACAAAAGATGCTGTTGATGCAATCATTGATGAATCAAGAAAACGAGCAAATAAAAAAGGCCATCTTACATTAAGATTGAGAGACTTAGGCGGCATAATAAGAGCAGCAGGAGATATTGCAAAGCAGGAGAATGCTGAATTGGTCTTACGCAAGCATATTGAGAAAGCTAGAGAGATAGCAAGGACATTAGAGCACCAGATAGCTGACAGGCTGATAGAGGATAAGAAAGATTATGAAGTTATACTTACTGCAGGCAAAAAGATCGGAAGAGTAAACTGCATCGCTGTAATAGGAAACAAGGATGTATTTTCAGGAATAATTTTACCAATAGAAGCGCAGGCAATCCCTTCTGTTGGAAATTCAACCATAACTCTGACAGGCAAAGTCAGCCAGGATGATAGAGAAAGCGCAAAGAATGTCATTGCGGTAGTTGAAAATTATTTTGGATTCAGGAAAAAATATAATTTTTACATCCAGTTTTTGCAAACATTCAAAAGCAGTGAGATAGATAGCACTTCTGCAGGAATAACTGTTGCAATAATCTCAGCATTAAATAAGAGAGTTGTAAGGCAGGATACTGCAGTTATAGGAGCAGTTTCAGTTAGGGGAGAGATTTTGCCTGTTGCAGGAGTAAGCTCAAAAGTCCATGCTGCACTGGAAGCAGGCATCAAAAGAGTAATTGTGCCAAAGAATAATGTGAATGATATATTGCTTGATCCTTCTGATAAAGAAAAAGTTGAGATAGTAAGTGTTGAGAAGATTGAGGATGTGATAAAGGAGATGGTCGGATAGATATCAGTCATCTATTATTAGAGATCAATTTTCTATTTCTTATGCAATACAGAGGATGTTTTTAATTCTAATACCTATTGATCTTCCCCATGACTTTTCCAGCAAACTTCTTGTTTTTTAACAACAAACCAACAACCTCATAGAAGAAGTTTCTGACAAATGGAGGATGAGAGAATAATTTGTAGTAATAATCTTCCTTTTTCTTTATTGCGATCAATCGCTGGATCTCTGGACAGCTATATTTTGGATCAACTATCTGCTTTGCAACTTCAAGGCCTGTAAGAATTGACTGGTAGATGCCTTCTGCAGTCAAGGATGAAGAGAAGCCTGCAGCATCTCCAATTAAATAGATGTTCCCTAATTTTCCAAATTTGTGGCCTAAGTAGCCATAAGTGATGGTGTGCGCCTGAAATTCTTTCTGCGCAAAATTGTATTTTTGATCAAATTCCTTAGTAAACCATTGCTGGAACTTTTCTCTTAGCTTTGCTGCAGGATAATATTTCTGCATCTCTGGAGCAAGGTCACAACCAGATCCTATTGAAGCTGTGGTTTTGTATGGAAATATCCAGCCATAGCCTAGACCAAACTTGTTTGCATCAACAAAAAGCTCTAAGTCATTGAAAAGGCCGTCTTTTTTATTTGACGTATTAATGGTTGTATTACTAGAACTAGTAGGAATGATATACTGATAAGCCTGATGAAACGCATGGCTCTTCAATCCTAAATAAGATCTTACGACAGAGGCAGAGCCATCTCCGCCGATCAAATGCTGAAAATAGATTTGTTTGTTATCGTTCTCATGTCTGTCAAATATTTTAAGGGTATTTTCTGTTATCTCTGTTACATTGCATTCTGTCTTGATGACTGCACCTGCTTTCTTTGCTTCTCCTGCAAGATAGCTTCCAAGAGCAACTCTGGATGTTGTGTAGAGGATAGGCTCATCATGTTCGATTATAGTAGACTGTTTTGGAGTATGGATTATTATTCTCTTGAATTCCTTTTCCATTATGCTTTTAGGAATGCCAAACTTGAAATTCTTTAAGCTAATGCCGCCTGCGCAGACTTTTTTGCCGATTATTTTTCCGCGCTCAAGAACTAAGACAGATTTCCCATTATTTGCAAGAAACTCTGCTGCCTTCAGACTTCCAGGGCCTGCGCCTACTATCGCTACGTCGTAAGATTGCATGATGATTAGGTAAAGAGAAGTATTATAAAAAGTTGACTGAAATGAAGAGGTATGTTTTTTTACAGAAACCTTTAAATAGATGTCTATACATTGTATATACCTAAGATAGATAGGCGCTAATATGAGCTTTCAAAATCTGCAGGTAAAAGAACAGGTAACAAAGAAAGTAGTAAACTCAGGCAATGGAGGCTGTGTCTGGCTCCCTAAAGCTTGGGTTGGGAATGAAGTTGTAGTCATATTGCCGAAAACAAATGAGCAAGATATCAAGTATGAGATCTTAAAGTTATTTGGGGAAGCTCTTCCTAAAGTGCAGGCTGTTTTCCTGTACGGCAGTTTTGCGAGGAATGAGCAGCAACATGATTCTGACATAGATGTTTTGGTTGTTGTTAATGATAATGTAAAACTAAAGTTTCCTACTTTTGCGATCAACAGCCACAAGATTGATATCAAGATAATTGAATCAAGCAGACTTAGGAAAAGCATAGAAAATAATCCTATAATGTACATTTCCCTAATCACTGAGGCAAAGCCAATATTAAATGCTGCATTATTGGAAGAATTAAGAAGCATAAAAGTTGATAAGAAAAAATTCAAGTGGTTTATTGAAGATACGAAAGAGCATATTGAGAGCAATAAAGAGTTTATTGAACTGGATAAGCTAGATGGAAATTTTCTAAAGTCTTATGTAGTGGCTTATTCACTTATATTAAGATTGCGAGGCATTTATCTGATAGAATGCCTATTGCATAACAGGAAATATTCAAACAAGGATTTTGCTGAGTTTGTGGTTGTTAACAGTAAGATCTCTCTTAGAGAATTTAATGAAATTTATTCTATTTATAAATTGATAAGAGATGAAAAAAAGATATCTAAGTTAGAGATTAAGCTAGAGACTGTTGAAAAGCTACTTGATTTTTTAGCAAATGAACTTCAAACATTAAAAAAATGAGCAGAGAGTATGGTAAACAGAAAAAAACGCCTCAAGCAGGGAATAGAATCTTTAGAGCATCAGCTAGAGCTGCATGAGGATAAGCTAAGAAGAGCTGAAGAAGATGATAATTGGGAGCTTGCTGATTACTATAGGAAGGAGATCTCTGCAAAGAGAAAATATATGGAAGAAAAACAGAGGATATTGAAGAAGGGCGGATGATTTTAGAGTAAATTTATTCTAAAAAAATTTTTTGCCATAATATTTATATAGGTAGGAGTTTAGTGACAATAATATGTCAACACAGATGCCTCAGGAAATAGAAGTTTGGTATATACTGCCAGCTATAAGAAGAGAGTTAGCTAAATCGATGATTGAAGATTACAAGCTTTCACAGAAAGAGACTGCTAAGATATTGAATATCACTGAATCAGCTGTTTCACAATATGTTAAATCCAAGCGCGCAAAAGAAGTTGAGTTTAAGGGAGATGCTTCTAAGAAGATAAAAGAAGCAGCTGGAAGAATAATTAAAGATAGCAAACTTCTGATGAAAGAGATCTATGACCTATCTGGTGTAATAAAAGTCAGCAAATTATTGTGCGAGATACACATGCAGCATGACAAGAATGTGCCTAAAGGCTGCGATATCTGCCTGAAGTAGAGATAGGAAATAAAATCCTTATTGATTTGTGCCAACTAAATCGGTAACAGCTGCTGCACCTCTTGTTTATCCTAATTTAGTAGTATTGCTAGTTGTGGCCTGTTTCAAAGAAATAGTTATCTGTTGTTTTGAGCTTAAAGAATTGCACCCTACATCATTAGTATATGCTTCAAACAAGTATTCACCTACCTGAGAATCATCTGTTGTTCCTTCGACATAATAAGCTCCTGTCTCTGAATCTGTGAACACTTCACCAGTGCCTAAATCCTGATTATTTTTTGCAGCTTTTAAGAAGAATGCTTTTCCTTTCATGACGTTATCATTTGAGTCATAGAGATAAATCTTATAGATGATCGGATCACCTGAAACATAAGATTGCTTGTTAAATGCAAAGTAAATTTTTGCTGCGCAGTTGGCTGTATCAGTAGGAGAAGTTGGTGATGTTGAAGTAGGTGTAGATGGTGTCGTAGTTGTAGGCGTTGTTGAGGATGTTGGTGTTGTCGGCTGTGGACTTGGAGCAGAATCTAGTTTTGCAGATACAGTGATCTGCTGTTTAGCAGTTACTTGTGGGCAGCCTTCTTCCTGTGAGTAGACAGTATATTCATGCTCTCCTATCACTGACTGGATAACTTCACTTTCCTCATAATAGACGCCATTCTCTTCTGAAGTTTGTTTTTCAGCTTTCTGGAGCTCACCACCATCTTGTGAAAGTGTGATTCCGAACTTCTTGCCTTTCATCGCAACATTATTCGAGTCCATCAATGCGACTTTGACTGCTATCTTGTCTCCAACTACATACTGCTGCTTGTCAAATGCAAAATAGAATTTTGCTGGGCAGTTTCTCAAATCATCTCTTTGCCCTGTAACTGGCCTGCATCTGGATGCAGATGGATTTTTGCTTACAGACACACAGGTATAGCTTGGAAACTGAGCAGAATCATAGAACTTTCCATTCTGTTTATCACACATAGATTTGGATAAAGGTGATCCACAGCCACTACTGCCTATCTCACAGCATCCTTTAAGCTCAGGAGTTGCAGTTGGAACAGATGGAGTTTCCAGCCTTCCAGAAATCGTAAGAACTGCACTGTCAACAACATAATCACAGCCATCTTCTTTGATGTATGCACGATAGACATACTCACCTACTGCATCATCTTCTAACGTAGAGCCTGTATAATAAACACCATCCTCATATATCTTGTATGTTTGGACACCTAGATCCTTGCCGTCTTTTGTTGCAGTAACATAAAATTCCTTGTTAGGCAATAGGTTGTTATTTTTATCTGTTGCAATGACCTTGATATTGATTTGATCTCCTACCCTATATTGCTCTTTATCAAATGCCAGATCTATCTTTGATGCACAGTTTCTTGCTCCAGTAACTGGCCTGCATCTTGACATAGGAGGAGTATCTTCAACATGTATGCATGTATAGCTAGAGTAAACAGCCTTATCATAGAATGTGCCACCATATTTTGCGCAGCTGGATCTGCTCATCGGTTCGCCGCATGCTCTTGGAGGAAGTTCACAGCATCCAGTAGTCTCATCAGACGTAGTTGGGAAATGAACAGAGAAATGGTTTGTGGTGCTTACGCTTGGGCATCCAGGCTCATTTACAAATGCAAGATATTCATATACACCTGTCTCATGCTCACTTATGATCTTTTTAGCAGAATATGTGCCTGATGCATCTGTAGCAAAAGATTCCTCTGCCATCGCTCTTCCATCCTGATATGCCACTGCACTGAATTTCCTGTAGGGCATAAGATTGCCCTGCTTATCTGCAACCTTAAATGTTGCTGCAAACGTATCTCCTACATAATACAAATCTTTATCATAAGAGATAGAAATTTCAGCTGGGCAATTTTCATGCTTTTTCTCGTCGCATTTTAAGCAACTGCATTTGCTGCCTTCACAATCGCATCTGTTAGGAGTCCCATCATCTGTGTATTCGCCAAACTTCTTTTTGCAGTAATTATTGCCACCTATTGTCTCGCCTGGGCATTTGCAAGGATCATTAGATGAGGAGCTTGAAGTTGGCTGAGCAACTGCAGTATCTCTTGTCTTGCCTTCTGTGCCGAATTTTCTTACGCATTCCATCAATTGGTTTTCCATGTCAAAATAAGCGATGACACTTAAGCCAGTACTTGAGTCTTTTATCTCTGCTTTGTAAAGCTCCTTTCCTACTTTAAGGTCTTTGCCGCAGATCTTTTGGATGTTGGCAAATTCGCTAGCGGATTCTTCTGCAGAATAATGTGTCAATGTAAAATCTGCATCAGGATATTCATCAAGAAACTTTTGTATTTCAGGATCAGCTTTAAAGAAGCCTGCAGGATTCAAGACACCTGCGCAGCCAGCTATGAGTAAAACAACTATTGCCAATAGTACAAGAACTGGTAGGTTGCCTCTTTTTTGCATTTTCAGTTATATTATAAAGTGAGAGTATTTAAAACTTTGTAGACAGGACTTATTACTTATTTAAAAGATATCAATAAAAAACAAAAAAATATTTCTCTTAACTGTATTTAATAGTATAATCTCCAGATCCCTTTTCTTTCTTCAGACAAACAAACTGTGTGCTTGATGTAGTATCCCAAGTGACGCTTTCTGGCAGCCCTGTATCTGCATCGTTAATCCTAAAAGCAGATGTTTTCTTATCTGTCTTTTTATAATATGTAAGGTCCCATGTCTTGTCTTTGCCGCCTTCGTCATGCAATGTGAAAGAGACATCTAGCTTTTCAGTAGGAGTTACAGTAACAGTTGTTCTTCCAGGAACTGAAAGCTTATAGCAGTCCATCATATCATTAAAATTAAGCAAGCCAGGATATTCCTTTCCTGCTTCTAAGGAGATTGCTTTTGCTGGCTTTTCACCTGAGTCTTTGCCTGCATTGCCATCATTTTGTTTCTTTGTTTCTAGCTGTAAAGTATATGCTCCTTTGCCTTTTACTGCCATGACAGAGAAATAATAAGTATAACTGTCCTGCTCAGTGCTCATCTGGCTCCAGAAGCTTTCTTCCTTTCCAGCAATGCCTGAGTTAAGTTTGAAAGTTGCCTGTCCTGTAGGATTTCCGACGTAATAATATGTGGAGTCCCAGGTCTTGTCTTTGCCGCCTTCGTCATGGATAAGTATCTGTGCATCTAATTC
>JAGVZX010000017.1 GCA_018302185.1 Candidatus Woesearchaeota archaeon | reverse complement strand
GGTTTTTGCCGGAATTATGGTTGGCTTATTGGGGGTTGTCATGGTTATTCTAAATTAATGCATTATTATATCAACTATAGTCAAGAAGAGTTATTTAAATGTTGTCCTGATTTTTTTTATTCTGACATATTTTTGCTTATGCGTCGCAACATTTATATACAAAAGCTTACTTTCATATCTTTTTAATGAGCACAAAATCTCAAGCGAAAGGGGGAGAGAAAGGCTTTTCTAAATCAGGTGCATCCATTGATGTCTCTGTTGATTTTTGCGGTATAAAGCTAAGGAATCCTCTTGTACTAGCTTCTGGAATTGTTGATACTACTGCTTCTTCACTTATATTTGCCGTAGAAAATGGTGCTGGTGCAGTAACCTGTAAATCAATTTCTATAGAGCCAAGAAAAGGCCATGGCTCACCTATAATTATTACAAATGAATCTGGCATGCTAAATGCTGTTGGATTAAGTAATCCTGGATTAAGCTCAAGCATCGAAGAGATAAAAGATGCAAAAAAAAGGCTTGCTGCTCATAAAGATAAAGAACTGAGAGATGCACCTATAATAGGCAACGTATTTGCAACGTCCATAGATGATTTTGCCAAAGCTGCAAAAGAGATCTCTAAGTCTGAATGTGAGATGTTAGAGCTAAATCTTTCATGTCCAAACGTAAAAGATGAATTTGGAGAGCCATTTGCGTGCAATCCTATACTGGCAGCAGAGCTGACAAAAGCAGTAAAGAAAGCGCTAAAAGAGGTAGAAAAAGAGACAAACAAAAATATCAAAATGCCTATCTTAGTCAAGCTCGCCCCTAATGTGCCAGACATTGCAAAGATAGCAAAAGCTGTTGAAGCTGCAGGAGCAGACGGCATCACCGCAATAAACACGATGCCTGGCATGATGCTTGACTTAAAGACAGGCAAGCCAATACTGACAAATAAATCTGGCGGCTTTTCAGGGCCTAACTTAAAACCGATTGCAGTAAAGTGTATTTATGACATCTACAAATCAGTCAAGATACCAATTCTTGGAACTGGAGGAGTTACAACAGGCAAAGATGCGGTTGAGCTGATGATGGCAGGCGCAACTGCAGTTGGTATTGGAACAGCTGTTTACTATCGCGGCATAGATTGCTTCAAAAAAATAAATGACGAGATCATAGAATGGATGAAAGAAAATAATATTAGTTCACTGAAAGAGATAATTGGGAAGGCGCATAGATAAATATATTTAGTGAAAAATAAATATAATATTTACATGCAAGCGATTGAGTGTATAGTGAAGGCAAAGCAATGAAGAAAGACAGCGAATGCGGAAAAAAAGAATGCAAATGTTCTGCGATGTTACAAGTAGCTGATCCTTTTCCGATGCGTATGCTTAAGATAGAAAAGATTGAGCAGGAGAATACCAATGTCAAAAGTTTTTATTTCAAACATAAGCTAGATTCTCAGCCTGGCCAATTTGTTATGGTCTGGCTGCCTGGCAACGGAGAAAAGCCGATGTCGATTGCTAAAGATTATGGTGATTCTTTTCAGCTGGCGATCGCTTCTGTAGGAAATGTTTCTAACAAGCTTTGCTGCGCAAAAATAGGAGATTATGTTGGTATTCGAGGACCGTTAGGCACTTGGTTTAATTTACCTGAAAAAATAGATAAAAATACTACTATTGCATTAGTAGGCGGAGGCTATGGCGCAGGCCCGATGGCTTCACTTGCAGAGCTTGCTATCAAAAAAGAATTAAAGCCTGAGAATATACATTACATTGTCGGCGCAAGAACTAAAGATCTCCTGCTGTTCCATAGAAGATTGAAAGGCACTGGAGTCAATGTCCATGTTACGACAGATGATGGCAGCCTTGGAATAAAAGGAAGAGTGACTGATGCATTAAATTCTATCCTCAAAAAACAAAAGCTTGACAAAATTTACACTGTCGGCCCAGAGCTTATGATGAAAGCAGTGTATGATGTTGCAGTAAGAGAGGATATTGATTGTGAAATAAGCTTAGAGAGATACATGAAGTGTGGAATTGGATTATGCGGAAGCTGTGTTGTTGATCCGACAGGAGAGAGAATGTGCATTGAAGGGCCGATAATTGGCAGCAAGAAAATCGCGCAGATAATAGAGTTTGGCAAATATCACAGGGATGCGACAGGAAATAAAGTCAAGTATTAGATATTTTACTAGGTTTGCTAATCGTTTGGCATTTTGCACTTTTTATAACAACCTTTTAAAATGACCTCTAAGAATCTAGGAAGAAGAATGAGAAAAAGCGGAAGACCAGGAGATGAAATACATTTAGGCAGTGATGATGGTCCCTCTTTGGATCCGGTAAAAGATATAATTTTAGACGGGATTGATCTAGAGGGATTACTGGGAGACGATATTCCAGTTGTAAAACGGAAATCTCTACTACAGGCAAGGGCTCAGAAAAAAGATGTCAGAACTGAAAAATTTCTTGATGCTTATATCGAAGAAATAGGTTATACTCCCCATCTAGCTGATTTATGCTCGCAGGCAAATATAGGATTGCAGAAAATAGATGATAAAAGGATAGGGTATATAACAATACAAAAAGGATTTGGTACAGATATTCTGGCAGTCTCTACCCAGACTGGAGAGAAGATCACTTATGAAAGTGCCATAAGAAGAATCATTGACCATTGCCTTTTCAAGGGGTATTCTAATCTAGTTATCGATCTTTCAGCCATACAAGATGATCTACTAAGCCCGGTTTTTGCTCTGCTTAAAGAAACCTTATTGCCAAGACTTTACGAAGAGAGGGAAAAAGCCAAGGCTGTACATGGGGATATCAGCCTTGTTCTGGATGTGCGCTCTTCTGTGGGTAAGTCCTTAGAGCCAGTCTGTAAAAGCAATGGCCTAACACGAATATATCTTACTGGTGAAGAAGCTGTTGCGGACCAAGATGCTACACTCATAACAGCAGTCCTGGATAGAGCTAAAATATTTTTTGGCTCATTAGAGCAGGTAATAATTGGAAATGTGTGGAAAACAAGAAATCCAAATAAAGCTTATTCGCCGGTCCATGATAGTTTTGAGATTTGCAGCACAGAGGCAGCAAAAAGGATTAAAAATGAATCAGACGGCTATAAAGAATATTTCAGGAATTGGCTTAAGAATACGACTGCTTACCTAAATCACCCTGACCGCAGAATAAGATCAAATGCATTGGTGGCCTTGAATTCATTTATAGGTTCAATAAACGAGCGTTTTAATGGTCGAGTAGAATTAGTAAATAAGATGGTACAGGATTACATAAAATTGGCAATCTGGAAGTACGCAGACCCTGGGGTAAGGTATGAAGCAGAGATTTTAAGGGAAACATTATTATTATACAATGCTCATAAGGGGTGAATCCATCAATTTTGATATTCAAAAAATGAAACTCCTCATCAAGAACGCAACAATATACGAGAAGAACAAGCCATTGTTAACAGATATTCTTGTAGAGGAAGGAGTTATCTCTAAAATAGAGCAGAACATAAATCTAAAAGCAAACAAGATTAAAGTTGACAAGATAATAGACGCAACAGGGTTGACAGCATTGCCAGGCATGATTGATTTGCATGTCCATTGCAGAGAGCCAGGAGCAACGCATAAAGAAGATTTTCTAACAGCGAGCCATGCTGCTGTTGCCGGAGGAATAACAACATTCTTTGATATGCCAAATAATTCTCCGACAACTTCAACAATTGCAGCATTAGAAGAAAAAAGACTGCTTGCAAAAAAAGCAGTTGTGAATTACGGATTTAATTTTGGATTAGTTAAGATAACAGAAAATATAGTTTCAAATGATGTAACGGCAGATAAAAAACAAAATAATAAATCAGATAGAAAGAGTAAGAATGATCCTAAAAAAAGCAATACCTCAAAAGATAAAAGATCAGCAGATAAACAAGCAACTAAGCAATCAAAACTAAAGATAGACGAGCAGTATAACCTAGAGGAAGCAAAGGAATCACAGAAATTCAAGTGTGTTAGAGCAGTCAAGGTTTATCTGGGCCAGACAACAGGCAACCTTATGATAGATGACTTGAAGGTTCTTGAGCATCTGTTCCTGACAACAAAGATAGTGATGCTTCATATTGAAGATGATAAGCTCGAGGAAGTTCTTGAGCTGTTCAGCAATTACTGCAAAAAGAATGCAGCTAGCAAGACAGCGCTTTATATCTGCCATGTAAATTCCAAGAAGATGGTTGAGCTGATCAAGAGATACAAGAAACAAAAACATCTAGAGGATAAGTTATTCTGCGAAGTTACACCGCATCATTTGTTTTTGAACAATGAAGATGCAAAGATGCTAGGAAGATTGGCATATGTAAAACCATTAATTTTGACAAAAGACGACCAGAAAGCCCTTTGGAGAGCATTAGAAGACGGCACAATTGATGTGATTGCAACTGACCATGCACCTCATACATTGGAAGAAAAAAATAATCCAGACATCACTAAAGTTCCTGCAGGGATGCCTGGCTTGGAAACTGCGCTGCCATTATTGTTAAATGCAGTACATGAAGGGCAGCTGGCGATAGGAGATGTGATAAGATTATACTCAACATCTCCAGCAAAGATATTCGGATTAAAAAAGAAAGGAAGATTAAAAGAAGGCAATGATGCAGACATTGTATTAGCGCAGCAGAAACTTAGGAAAAGAATTATAAATGACAACCTGTTAACAAAGTGCAAATGGAATGCATTCAGCAACAGAGAGTTGTTTGGAGTGCCTGTTTATACTTTAGTGAATGGGAATCTGGTATATGAGTATGACAAGTTCACAGACAAAAAGACTTTGCATGACATAAAAGGGAAAGAGGTTGAATAACAATGTTTTTCGCAAAAAAGAATCCATTGAAAAGCAGAGACATAATAAGCATAAATGACCTGTCAAAAGATGAGATAATTTATCTGCTTCAGCAGGCAGTAGGTTTGGAGGACTATAATCCAAAACTTTTGCCTGACAAGATCATCGCATCTTTATTCTTTGAGCCAAGCACAAGAACTAGGTTGAGCTTTGATGCTGCTGCAAAGAGATTAGGAGCTCAAGTTATCGGCTTTGATAATATCGATACAACTAGCTTAAAGAAAGGCGAATCTTTCAAAGACACGATAAAGATGATCGAGCAGTATGCAGATGTTATAGTAATAAGGCATCCAAAAGAAGGCTCTGCGCAGTTGGCTGCTGACCTCTCTCATGTGCCAGTTATCAATGCAGGCGATGGTAGTAACCAACATCCTACCCAGACATTGGTTGATCTGTACACGATAAAAAAAGAGAAAGGAAAACTTGAAGGATTAACTGTTGGATTTTTAGGTGACTTAAAGTTTGGAAGGACAGTGCATTCTCTTGCAAGCGCGCTTGGCTTGTTTAATGCAAACATTGTTTTCATCGCGCCAAAAGGATTGGAGATGCCAGCAGAGTATCTAAAAGAGCTTCAAAGCAAAAGTGTAAATTTTTCTCAGACAGCTGATTTGCTAAATGTTTCACAAACTCTTGATGTTCTTTATGTGACAAGGATCCAGGAAGAGCGCTTTAAGAATAAAAAAGATTATAAGAAAGTAGCAGGCAGCTATCAGATAAATAAAGAGATGTTAGCAAACTTCAAGCAAGATGTCTTAGTCATGCACCCATTGCCAAGATTAGAAGAGATCAACCAAGATGTTGATGAGACCCCTAACCAGGGATATTTCAAGCAAGCAGGGAATGCAGTTGCTGTGAGGAAAGCTATATTGGCAAGTGTATTGGGGAGAGTTTAGCTAATCATTTGTGAGTATTAACTAAACTTTACACGTATAAACTTAAGTTTACGTTCGAATAAGTTATTAAAATTATTTGGTGATACCATGAACGAAAAGAAAGTTGCAGAAATATTATTGAAAGTGAAAGCAGTTACATTAAATCCAAGCAAGCCATATACCTATGCTTCTGGAATTAAAAGCCCAATCTATTGCGACAATCGATTGTTAATCTCTCATCCTGTCGAGAGGAAGATAATTGTAGATGCATTTCTTGAATTGATTGAACAAAATGCTCTTAAATTTGATGTAATTGCAGGAACTTCAACTGCAGGCATCCCATGGGCTGCATGGATCTCATCTAAGCTTGATAAGCCAATGGTATATATTAGAGGAGAAGCAAAGCAACATGGCAAAGGCAACCAGATAGAAGGCAAATTAGCTGCAGGACAGAAAGTGATTGTTATTGAAGACTTAATCAGTACAGGAGGTAGCTCAAAGGCAGCAGTCGATGCTGTAAAAGAAGCAGGCAATGAAGTTGTTGCTTGCGTTGCAATCTTTACATATGAGATGGAGAAAGCAAAGAAAGCATTTAGCGATTGTAAGTTACTGACGCTTACCAAATTTAGCACGCTTATAGATGTTGCGCACAAATCCAATTATATTGACGAAGAAGAGATGGAAAAAGCTCTTGCATGGAACAAGGACCCAGAAGGTTGGGCAAAGAAGATGGGACTTGAATAAATAATAATTATTATAATAATAGTTAGTATTATGCAAAAATCAGTTATTATAAAAGTAACAAAATTAAAGAATAAAATGTCAAAAACCAATAAAGATAACAAATGATAAATAAAAACCCTAAAAATAAAGACAAATTAGTTCTTGCATTAGATGTAGAGTCATTCGAAGAGGCAAAGAAGATAGTTGATGAGCTGCATGATTATGTTGGAATCTTTAAAGTTGGCAAGCAATTGTTCACTAAAGTAGGTCCAAAGATAGTCGAATATATTCATTCTAAAAAAGCAAAAGTTTTTCTCGACTTAAAATACCATGACATCCCTAATACAGTTCAAGGCGCTTCAAAAGCAGCAGCTGAACTTGGAGTATTTATGTTCAATGTCCATTGTGTTGGTGGCAGTGAGATGATGAAGGCAGCGATTTCTGGAGTAAAGAGTTCTAAAAATAAAGATACTATTGTTTTAGGTGTTACTGTCTTAACTAGCATAAATGAAGAGATTTTGAGAGATGAAATACATGTAACTGATATTCTAGCTGATTATGTCGCGCATCTGGCATTGCTTGCAAAAAATGCAGGTTTACAAGGTGTTGTAGCTTCGCCAAAAGAGATAAAATTGATCAGAGAAGAATGTGGCAAAGATTTCATAATTCTGACTCCTGGAGTTCGTCCTGAATGGGCTGCTGCAGGTGACCAAAAGAGAGTCATGACCCCAAAAGAAGCTATTGATGCAGGAGCAGATTACATAGTAGTTGGAAGACCGATTCTTGCAGCAAAGGACAGGAAGGAAGCAGCGAAGAAGATTCTTGAGGAGATAGGGTAAATACATTTTATTTAACAATTACATTATTCCAGACTCTAATTTATCTAAAATTTTAATTATCAGAAAAAATTCTATTCTCTGTCACTTCATCCTAACTTGCAAAGCAACGCTTCTTTCGACATCTGTGAATAGGTTAGTGCCTGCATAGCCGCAGTCATCGCATTCGCTGATCATCCTTGCTAGCTGTATATTGAATTTTATGTGGTTTGTTACACTGTTGCAATAAGGGCATTGCTTTACATATTGCTTGTCCATCGCTGACACCTCTTTTTTAGTTGCTATGCGTTTTTTGACTATCTTTGCTTAAATTTGTCTTCTAACTCTTAAATTTGTCAAATTTACATAAACAATGGTTCTACCTAAGGTTAGTATATGATAATGTATACTAGTATATAAATATTGTGTATGTACAGCTAAGTAGTAACCTGAAAGAGGAAAATCCTATACCAGTATACTCTGTATGAGTAATAAATAAGGTAAATACTGCCCATAAATTAGTTTCATTAGTCTTATAGCCATTATAGCTAGTATATTCAATAGGTTTAAATATTAATATACCTTTTACTACATTAATATATTGGTATAGTAAATAGTATACAGACAAGCAAAATTAGAAATAACTAGAGTAAAGGAAATTGACCCAGTTTTGGGGGTAGCAAAATGCGCAGTGACAACAAGAGTAGTAGCATTAACATAGCAAATGCTCATGACAAGGAACAGAATAAGAATAATATTTCTACAGATTATACATTAGATGAATCTACAGTAAAAACACAGATGAGAAACTCTGTATTAGAGGGCAATGCATTTGCTGTCATGGCAGGATTTACACAGGCTTATCTTGCTCCTTTTGCGATTGCCTTAAATGCGCCATTAGAGATTGTTGCATTTGTAACTGCTATTCCTGAATTTCTTGGTTCAAGCGTTCAGTTAGCAACAATAAGAATCTTGAAAACATTTGAAAGCAGAAAGTTTTTGATAATTGCTTTAGCATTCTTACAAGCAATTTTATGGCTCCCAATATTGCTGCTGCCATTTTTCAGCTTCACAAGAGATAATTATATCCTATTGCTAGCAATAGCTTCACTTAGTGGAATCTGCAGCGCATTATTAAATCCATTATGGAACAGCTGGATTGGGGAGATTGTTCCAGAGAATACACGCGGAAGATATTTTTCAAATAGGACAAAGATAATAGGCACTACAACATTTGCTGCAACTATAGTTGCCGGATTGATATTGACACATTTTAAGACAAACATCTTTTTTGGGTTTGCAATATTGTTCGGAACTGCATTTTTTGCAAGAGCTTTATCTGCCTTATTGTTCACAAGAATAGTTGATGCAGGATACAAGAATGAAGAGATACAGGAATTTTCATTCATTGGCTTTATAAAAAACATACACAAGAGAAACTACAGCAGATTTGTATTGAAGGTTGCGTTGATAAGGTTTGCAACAAACATAGCTACACCTCTTTACGCAATATATATGCTGAGAGAGCTGCATTTTTCACACATCCAATTTATGATGGTGATAGCTGCACCTGTATTAGCAAGCTACATATTTTTGCCGTTATGGGGTAAGATAAATGACAAATTTGGAAGCAAAAATACAATGTACTTTAGCGGATTGGCACTGCCTGCAGGAAGCTTATTTTGGCTGTTTTTTTCATCTCCTATTGCATTATTCATAGTGGAATTTGTAAAAGGAGCAATATTTGCAGGATTCAACATCGCTGTCTCGAATTTCATCTTTGATTCAACTACAAAACAGAAAAGGATATGCTGCCTGAGCTATTTTAATTTTATAGTAGGCATCGCATTATTCCTTGGTGCATTAGTGGGCATAGGAATAGCAAATGGTGAATACCAAATATTTGGCTCAAGCATATTGCTTGCATTTGTTGTGAGCGCAGTTATCAGGATCTTCACTATACTTGTTCTTCCGCTTAAGATAGATGAGACAAGGCTTGTTGAAGTTAATTTCAGCAGATCATTTTTCAGGAGATTTGTCACGATAGAGCCAGGCCATGGCTTGGTGTATGAAACAGTTTCAAGTTCAGATAAAAATAAAGATGGTAAAGACAAAAATCATCTGCACGACAAAGAGATAACTGAGCTTATGCACTATGCTAAGCAAAAGCCAGGATACATCTCAAAAGAGAATTATCTTTACCATAACAAGTATGAGCAGGAATATTTTGTGAACAAATTCAAGCAAAGGATGATGGCTCAATCAAATAATTAATTAAAAAATAACAGACTCAAGATGGAAGCAATACTCTACGACATTGGATTAATAGTGATAGTTGCAACCTTGATAGGCTTTGTCATAAAGTTCTTCAAGCAGCCTATGATATTTGCATACATGCTTGCTGGCTTAATACTTGGCCCTCATATAATGGGAAAGATAGTCAGCCAGGAAACAATTTTAGGATTATCTGAGCTAGGCATCACATTCTTGCTTTTCATTGTAGGATTGGAATTTAACTTAAAAAAATTAAAGGAAGTTTCCAGAGTAGTATTTTTTGGCGGCTCGATCCAGGTTTTTGGCACTGCAGCGATAGGGATTATTACAAGCTTATGGCTTGGATTCAAATTCATAGAGGCAACATATATTGGGTTAATAATTGCATTAAGCAGCACGCTTGTCGTCGTAAAATGGCTTGCCGACAAGAAAGAGATAGATACTTTGCACGGAAGGATAGTTATAGGTATCTTGATCCTGCAGGACATAGTTGCAATAATCGCTTTGACATTTTTCAGCAACATAAATAATTTCAGTTTTATAGGATTAGGAATTGCCATATTAAAGGGAATAGTATTGGTGTTAGGCGCATACATATTAAACAAGCCATTGCAGAAAATATTTGCATTTGCATCAAAGTTTGGAGAGCTATTGTTCATCTCCTCATTATCTCTTTGTTTTGTATTTGCATTCATCGCACAGTATTTAGGATTCTCGATCTCGATAGGTGCATTTCTAGCAGGCATAATGATCGCGAATTTACCTTATAGTTTAGAGCTGATAGGTAAGATAAAGTCTATAGCAAATTTTTTCACAGTATTATTTTTTGCTTCGCTTGGATTGCAGCTTTCTATCCCTTCAATCTCAAAGATAGTCGTGCCAACCTTAGTGATGTTAGGCGCAGTATTGATAATCAAGCCATTGTTGACAATATTTGCTGTAAAGATATTTGGTTACAAAAGCAAGACAGCAT
>JAGVZX010000016.1 GCA_018302185.1 Candidatus Woesearchaeota archaeon | reverse complement strand
CAAAAAAGAGATAGGCGAAGAGTCCATCTTCTCAAGGTCTTTTGGCTTTAATTCAGTCAATGCTGTGTGGAACATAAAGATCTTAAAGCCAGATTCTGCCTCAAGATTAGCTAAATCAAGGTTTTCGTAGTAGATTCTGTCCAGCATTCCGCGTTTTCCTAACAATCCTGTTATTTTTGCGCCTGTCTTTTTATCAACTGTAAAATTAAGTAATAGCTTGGACTTACTTTTGTCGCTTTCATCTTCTACTATTCTGCCTTTAACAACATTGACCAATAAACCAGCGCTTTCCAATACATCAATCAATGTCTTTCCAGAAGGAGAGAAATCATGGCTTCCTGCAATGGCATAAACTGGAACGTCATTGTCTTTTAGCTCCCTAAATTTTGTTGCAGCTATCTTTAGAGAATCAATAGATGGCAAAGACGTATTAAACAGGTCGCCTGCAATCAGAACAAAATCTACTTTTTCCTCTATGCATTTATCTATTGCAATTTCAAATGCCTTGTTAGAGACTAGCCTTAATTTTGGATCTCTCCATGCTCCGATATGGCAGTCTGCCAGATGCGCAAATTTCATGATAACAAAAACCCCCTGAATTAAAAATATTATAACCAAAATTATACATTAAATAAAATAAACTAATTAAATAAATAATTAACTTAAATTAACTCCCCCAAACTCTCTCCTTACATTGTTATTCTGAGCATTATGCGATTCTTTTGTCTTCTTTACAACATCCTCAAACAAAGGAATCTTTATAGGAGTTGCAAACTTTGTGAAATTACTGGTTATGATCGCTTCTCCTTTATCAAGCGCAGCAATATTTCGATTATCTGTGCTCAAATCTTGGCTTGCGCTGTCGATTATCGCTTGTCGTTCAGGAGCCATCTCAATTCCCAAAATTATCTTTGTGTTCATGTTTGCAAGAATCTCCCTTGGAATAAGAGAAGGCAATTGCGTGATTGCTGTCAATCCAACCTTAAACTTTCTTCCCTCTCTTGCGATCGTGCCAAATATATTACTGCCGCGTTCAAGCACTTCTTTTCCCAAGACGCGAGGAGCTTCCTCAAGAATAACACTAACAACTGGTTTACTCTCTAGCTGTCCATTTAACTTATAATGCTTGTATCTTGAAAATATTTCGCTTGCAATTAATCCACCAATCAATATCTCTACACTGCCAGCAAAACTAGAAGTGTCAACAATAACAGTTTTTGCCTGCTCTAGCTCATTGCAGATGTCTTTTATTGTTGTCTGTCCAGCAACAAGATCAAATACACCGCTGCAGTATAATTTATTATTAGCATATTCAAGATCCAGCATAGAAAGCAGTCTTCTTCTCAATACAGCAATAGTTGCTTCATTGTACCTTACATTTCCGCTTAATGGCCTTTCTTGTATTATCGCTTCGATCCAATTATTTCCATATTCACGAAAGTAAGAAGTCATACCTTCTAATTGCGGATCTGACCATTCAACTGTGCCATAGAAATGATTTGGCTTTATGTCTCTGATATTTACAACCAAAGTTTTTGCACCAGGAGGAGGATTTTTAGGAGTATAATAAACTACATTCTGCTTTTGTGGATGGTCTTTCAAGCCAAGTCCTGCTCTGCCATAATATTCATCATGAGGGTCTAAGACAAGGATGCCGCAGTAATCTTTATCAACTTGGTTCCAGAGCATTACGCTAGTGAGATTGCTCTTTCCGCGTCCTGTGGTTGCAGGTATAAGGATGTGATGCGAGAAAACCTTATCACCAGGCAAATAGATGTCAACATCAAGCTCTTTGCTTCCAGAGCGTAATTTGCCGACAAATAAAGGATATTTTGCCTTTTCAACTGTCAAGAATTTCAAGTCGTCTTTTGTAATCTCCCTTACTTCAGAGAAGAATGCAGGCAATAATTTGCATAATCTTGCGCTTGTGTGATCTGTTGCAATCATGGGCTTTATTGCTGCAAGAGTATAGTTTCTCAGTTTTGGGTCCATGAACTCAAGGTCATTGTTGTCTTCATACTCTAATCTTAAGCCAGAAACAAGCTCTAAATTCTGCTGGCTTATCTGGCTGCCATAGAATAGGTCATATGCTTGCAGAATTATTTTGCCATTAGGAGTGTCTGCAACCAGCAATTCACCTAGTTCGATATTTTCTTCTGATTTCTGGCGCAGAATTATCTTGCCAAATTCACCGGAGATGACTAGGCCTTTGGATTTAAGAGGAGTGCTATTAATACTAATACTATTCATACTATTCATTGAATTATCCACACTAGCTATATTCTCTGCCATGATAAGTTAAACCCCTCACAAACTAAAATAAAATTAAGTTATCACCTAAAAATGGAATTTGATTTAAATGTTTTATTGATGCAGCATAGAAGTATGATTTGGATATTGAACAAAGTATTACCTTTTTTATATATTTAAGTATTTAAAAGAGAAAGATTTATATAGTTATATAAAATAAGTAACATATGATAAGCATAAAAATCTAATCTGTATTGCACAATGATCATATACAACCCAAATAACACACAACTACTGAACAACAGGATAAAAGAAGCAGAAGAGTTGCTTAATCATATCCCAGCAAAATACTGCTTTATTACAGGCTCTTTCCTCTACAAAGAAAAGTATGAAGACATAGATATTTTTGTAGTAACTAGATCCAAAACTAAGATGCAGAACCTTAAAATAGAAAACAAAAAAATAAAACTTACAATAATAGATTTCAATGACCTTTACTCTTTATTCTATCATTCTGCATCCAAAAGCTGCATTGCAAAAAATATTCTGCCAACTAAGCCGTTGAAAGTTACCATTTCAGATTATTGGCACGTTGTAAATGAGGCAGTGCCCACAATATTGAATCAAAAAGACAATTTCCACAAGGATGCACGTTTTTTAGTATTATATACGGAGTATTTTAAAGCAAACAATGTTCTTGATACTCTTCAATTGACACAGAAAATAAATGAATTCAAAAATTATGAGGAGTTGCTTGAATATACCAACAGGGAAATTCCTCTTATCATAAGCATTAAAAGAAAAAAATCATACATAAGGCGCTTCTTTTACAGCCAGGCAGGATCCTATAAAGATATGCTGGACTACAAAGCGCAAAAGTTTTTATATGAATTAACTCACTTGATCACAAGAGGCATCAATCATGGTTAGTCCAGATGATTTTAAGCAAAGGATTGAACAGATAATCTCACAAAAATATAAGATTGAGTTTCTTGGCAAGAATTTTGAGCAGATTGCTAATCTCATGACTGCTTCTAAAGCAGATGACATCTACAGATGGCTGGCTGAAGTAGTGTCAAAAGAAGTACAGCCGATAATGGTAGGCTCTAAAAAGCCATACAAAGAATGGACAATAAACCAGCTCTTAGTCTTCCGTTATCCTTTCATCATAAACAATACTGAATACAGGATATTGTTTGTAAAAGTTAAGAATTCTATCTATATTGAGTTTCATCTTGGAGACCATAAGTATTATGACAAAGTGAGAAAGGATTTAAATCTGAAGACGACTAGTTATTGAAAAAATGACAATATCCTCAAACAAAAAACTATTCACAGAACCATTCCATCTGCTGAAGAAGAACATCTTCTATTTCTTATTACTTGATGCATCACTTATCGTCTCGCTTTATTCTATAAATTACTTGATATCCAGCTATATATTTGATTTCAGGAACATGCTTGCAGTCATACAACAGAATAACCTGCTAATTTTTGTGTTATTGCCACTTATAATTATCTATCTGTTGATTTTGCTGCTCGTTTACAGCATTTTCAAGTATTTTACATTAGAAATAATTGCAGAAAAAGAAAGTGAAGCAAAATTCAAGAATATTTTGAAACTATATAGGTTGAACACAAAAATATTCAGCATTTTTTTTGTTTTATTTGCGATAATAAACATAGTATTTTTCAGCATACCGAATGAATATATGGTTGCATATGCTTTCGCTACAATGCTACCATTTATTTTCCTGCTGACTTTGTTTATTGATGTGCTGCATGCAGATTTTGCATTGAATATAAATAAAAAAGGAAACAATAAGCTAAGATTCAAGAGAATATTTGAGAACAAGAGACTGATTGTGACAAAGATTTTGTTTTACATAGGCATTATCATCTTGTACTTACTATATAATCATCTAGGGACAAATAGAAGCATTCTGCTCATGCCCTACACTGTACTATCACTAATAATGGTTTATGCGATAATGAAGATTGAGATGGTTCTAGCTCTTGAAGTGTTGCATAAATAGCCCATAAAACAATTTCGGTAATTACACAATTTAATCACTTATCAGTGCCTGAATACATTTTTATAATAGCATGCCATAATAAGGTAAGAAATGAAAAGGCTCATAAATTTTTTTGTTCCAAGAGAAACAATGTTTTTTGACATGCTTGCAGGGCAATCACATAATATTCATGAATCTGCAAGGTTATTGAAGGAATTTCTGCACAGGTATGATTCGCTGAACAAGCACCAGCGCCTTGATTATGTCAAAAGGATACATGAGATCGAGACAAAGGGCGACCATATAACGCACAGCATCATAAAGACCCTGAACAAGACATTTATCACTCCTCTTGATAGGGAAGACATACATCAGCTTGCCTCATCTATGGATGATGTTTTGGATTTTATTGACCTTGCAGCAAAAAGGATAGTGATCTACAATGTCGAATGCTCAACAAAGCATATGCATGATCTTGCAGACATAATAGTAAGATCGACTGAGCATATGCACAGATGCATGATGAAGCTGTCTAAGCTAGAAAACATAAAAGAGCATTATATTGCAATCCAAGAGCTTGAGAATATGGCCGATATTATACATGACAGGGCATTGGAAGAGCTGTTTGAGGGCAAGATGCAGAACAAGGCTAAGAAAGAGAGTAAAAAAAATAGAATGGATGAGAATGCTGATGGCTGCGATGGCACTATCAACACCATCAAGCTCAAGGACATCTATGACTTCCTGGAATCTGTCACAGATAAATGCGAGCTGATAGCATATGTTTTAGAGGGAATAGTCGTCAAGCATTCATAAAAAATGGTAGAAACACTAACTCTTGTCATAATAACGATCGTCATCGCATTGATATTTGATTTTGGAAATGGTCTGAATGATGCAGCAAATTCTATAGCGACTGTTGTTGCTACCCGAGTCCTAAGCTTTAGGGCAGCTGCATTTCTGGCGATGTTCTTCAATATAATAGCTGCTTTTTTTTTCACTGTTGCTGTTGCAAAGACGATAGGCAAAGGCATAGTTGATCCGCAGTATGTAAATACACTGATAATTCTCTCTGGATTGATAGGAAGCATATTCTGGATCTATCTGACAACATTTTTAGGCATCCCTGTCTCTGCAAGCCACTCACTCATCGGCGGATTTGTAGGCTCAGTTGTTGCTGCTGCTGGCTTTAAGGCAATAATTTCTGCAGGCCTTATCAAAGTCATATTGTTTATAGTTGTCGCGCCAGTTGTTGGAATGATAGGGGGAACTATCCTGACGATATTAGTATATAATCTGTTCAGAAAAGCTAATCCAAGAAAAGTTGACAAAGTTTCAAGGGTGATGCAACTGGTGAGCAGCTCTGCTTACAGCTTAAACCATGGTGCAAATGATGCGCAGAAGACTATGGGATTGATCACTCTTGTCTTGTTTGTCAACGGATATCTGGGAAAAGAATTTTATGTGCCGTTCTGGGTAATACTTTTATCTCATTTTACAATAGGGTTAGGCACTTTGATAGGCGGATGGAAAGTTGTTAAGACAATGGGGATGAGACTTACAAAATTAAGGCCGATAGAAGGATTTTGCGCAGAAACTTCAGGTGCATTGACGCTTTTCGGATGCGCATTATTCGGAATACCTGTGAGCACAACACATGTGATTGTAGGGGCAATAGGCGGAGTAGGCAGCGTAAAGAGGATGTCTGCTGTCAGATGGAATATTGCCCGCGGCATCGTATACGCATGGATACTTACAATACCTGCAGCTGCATTTGTAGGTGCTATAAGCTATTATGGGTTGAGCTTATTCTTGTGATATTCTAAAGATCAGTCAATGCGTTTTAGGGACTTTTCTTGAATAGAGTAGTTATCAATCAGTAGTTATATTCATAAAATTTAAAAAGAAGTGCCTAAATTGAATGATTAAGTGAAGATTATGGTAGATAATAGAAAGAATACTGATGTAAACGGAGAAACTCCTGGAAATAAAAAAGATGCAGAGAGTAGCCTGCAGGATCTTTTGGGAAGCAGAAACACTGGACAGCTTGGCAGGACAGAAACAAGATTCAGCTTTTTAGATCATCCGCTTGGCCCTCCAAAACCTGGGCAATTGCTTGGTGCAGGCACTAGAACAGATCCTTCATTTATGCAGCCAGATGCTTTTTCTGGAAGCATGGCTTTTAATCCAATACAAAAGACTACCACAATATTTGAGTCTCACATTTACCATAGCCTTGAAGAAGCTTATGAAGGGCTTGCTGAACTATTAGAGATCCCTGGACAAAGTGATAGGTTAAGGTTACTCTTTCCTCTAAAACCTCTTCCAAAAGACAAAATTATTACTAATGCAAAAACAGGTGAGATATACACATACAAGTTCTCACAAGAAGATATAAGGGAGATTTGTTCTCAACTTAGGTCTGAGAATAGCTTTGGGCTAAACAATACTCTCGACAGGAAAGGATCGAAGCATATGCAGACATTGATCAATGCGATGAATCTTTTTCTGCCTGAAAACAAAAGAGTATATCTCTCATCAACAACAAAAAAGAACAACCCTATGAACGCACAGGGAAGCGACGGAAATCCTATAGCATGCTATCATCTTAAAGAGATGGAGAAGATAGCTGCTGTATGGGAAAAGCATAACCCAAGAGAACAGGACAGTGTTCTTGGAGTGTTTGCGCTCGACTGGCTATTAAGCATGGGCTCTGGATATACACCCACTCAACTCCCTGAGAATGCAAAAAGGCTTGAGGAGATAGCTGAAGAAGAAGGAGTGCACGAGATACGCTTGAACAGATTGATAAGGGAAGGCCAATTAGATGCAGTGAATATAGGGCAGACTGCTGCACTAAGCCAGCTTGACACAATAGCAAAGATAAGAGAGGCATTAGAAAGTTATGATGTAGATAAGATCAGAAAAACTGCTTCTGTCATATTCAATTATTACAGTGCAATTTTTAGTGTCGGTGAAAGTTTTTCTGTTATGCCTGATTTTATTGCAAGAAGTATTCCAGAAGAGGAGCATAAAAGGATAAGGCAGATGTATGACGCAAAAGATAAGAAAGGATTGACAGAAGCATGTGTAAGATATCTTCCAGGATTTGCTGTAGATTTTTATAATGTGATGATAATGCAGGAGAGAGAACTAGCTTTCAGCTTATTCCCTCAATTTAAAGACGCTGTTGATTATAGGGTAGCGCCTGAGGAATGGGCAAAAGCCAAGCAAAAATTTCTACACGGCGCAAAACTTATCGAGAGAGTGTTTGGTGTCAAGCCTGCAGATGAACTCGCACTCATGGATTTTGTAAGAGAATATTCTGAACTATTGCAGATCGATTGCCCTAGGATACTCAAGCCATATGAAGGTGGCGCTTATCCTGAAACTGAGATAAAAGATGTTAGCCAAAATATAAGAAAGGTAAGAGAGAAGATCAGAGGTGCATACCTTCTTAATCAGTTCATTGCAGCTAGTGATCCTTCAAAAAGAGATTATTCGCTTCTCTATCAGATCGATGCAAGTGAATTGGAATTCATTGCGCAGGCATTTGTCAAAAAAGGAATATTACGGGATGAAAGTAGTTTTGTTCAGGGAATATTGCCTGAATTGAGGTCAGGTTTATCTTCATCTGGAGAGCCATCTAAGGCAGGATCTGAGAGTAGTATAGGTTATGAAGCATTGAGCGCTGAATTTGAAAGGCAAAAACAGATAGCCTGCGCTGCTGGCATAACTACATCTGGTGATGGATCTGGTGATGATGGATTATATTCTGCAGCATCATTGCCTAAAAATTCTGAAATCGCTATTGGAAGCAATAGGTATGTCATCGCTTCTGATGTCAAAGCAGTTGCAGAGAATCCTGAAATTGCAAGGAGAATAAGATTTGGGATGCTTGCAAAAAATTATGACAGCTTGGTATTGCCTAGATCAGAAGGAAGATTGTGGACAGAAGATAAGCTCAGGCATGAGCTGGCTGTTTCAGAAGATGATATTGCATATATAAATGCAAATGGTATATTGAAAGCAGTTGACTGCATTGAGGAATATCTTGGTGCAGAAGCTGAAGAGTTTAGAATATTCAGCGCTGCATATCTAGCTGGACAGGATTTAGCTGGAGAGAAAAGACCTGTATATTACAGAGCAGCTGAAGTGAAAAAGCTAAAAGATAGGCTTATCGAGATCGGGCCAGAAATCACTGAAGAACTGATGGGGCTAAGGGCAGATTTTGAAGCAATTGATTCAAGATTAGGGATAAGCAAAGAATGCCATGTATATATTGCTTCTGACGGAAGGAAATTGGTTGATAAGAATGAATTGTATAAATTTAAGAAAAAAAAGAAAAATGAGATAGCTCAAGCCAAAAATCAATATATTCTTCAAAAGATAGGCAGCCAGATAACTGCAATAAGAAGTGAGATGATAAGCCTTGAGGAAATAGCAGCAGCAGCTAATCTACCTATTGGGATCGTGGCTCAGTTATGTGGCGAAGGGAAGAGATATTCTCCAGTCAGCAAACCTGCAACAGAAGCTGTGAGAGAAGCATGCAGAAGGACGCTGCCTGGTGCAAAGATAAATGAAGCAGATGTGATTGCTTATTACAATGCGCATGCAGGACATTTTGGGTTTGTGCTTGCAGATTTATCAGGCTATACTCGAAGCGCAATAGCAAGCGTATCAGATTCTGTTTATACCAGGGAAAGGCTGATAACAGAACTTTTTGGTCAAAAAACTGCTGGAACAGAAAGCATATTTGAAGGCAATCTCCCTGAGGTCATGTCTGAATATAACAAAAGAAGAGAGAATAGGGTTGAGGTATTGGTTGAAGAGCCAGGAAAAATATTTTACCACATACCTGATATGGGCAGTTTTAAAGAATTATTTTCCACTAAAGCTAAAGGCATAGTGAGACAGCTTGGAAAAAATGTTTTTATTGAAGAAAGCCAGAGAAAAGCTTTTCTTGCTGCTGTCACTGCAAGAGATGATATAGGCTTGGCTGACTTAGATGATTTTATCCTGAATCATATCATCGATAATTATGCGGATAAGCCAAGAATATATGATGAATTGATTGGAAACGAGATATGGGCCCATCTCGGAGCAAGCATATTCAAAGACTTAAGAGATGCATGTGAAGTTCCTGTGCTTGATTATGAAGACAGCCAGATGATATTATCTGATGATGAGAAGAAATTAAGAGAGTACATAAGAACGCCTGAAGCAAGGGCAAAAGCCCTTGAGACAGTACAGAGAGTGACGCACATAACTCAGCAAAATCTTAAAGATATAGGATTTGATACTGAGAAAGGTGAGCTAGGCCCAGAGTATTTCAGGTCACTTGAGTCGGCAATGCGTACTCTCTCTGATAATATACAGGTTATAGCCTTAGTAACTGTAGGCTTAGCAGAAGCAAGCAAAGTTGCATATCAGGCGATGAATAAAGCAAGAGAAGGCATGGTTCTTCTGCCGCTGAATGGCTTTCCAGGAAGGTATCTCAGGATGAGATATAAGGATTTTGCTAATCCAGAAAAGATTTTAGAAAAAGATGGTCTTTTCCTTGATGATGTTGCAAAGTTAAAAGAGAATACACAGCATGATGGCCTAGAATTATTTGGTAGGTATATCCCAAAAGACAGGTTCATGGAAGAGATATGTGTTCCTAACACAGCTGAAGGAATTGCATTTGCACGCACTTATGCTCCTGTATATAATGGAGAAAATACTGTTGATGGAAAGAGTAAGGAGAAAGAAATCAGGACATATGATGGTTCAGAGTATATTCTTTTGGATGTTGTGGAGAGATATGAGAAAGCTGCTTTTACGCCAGGAGAATTAGCATCAAAAGGAAAAAAAGCAGATGTTGTCACAGTATCTGTAAAGGAAGCAGATGGAAAAGTTAAGGGATATGCACTTAGGAGTAATATAGCTGAATGGTTAACAAAAAACCCTAACTTCTTTAGAGATGATAAAGGCAGGGTATCTTCTCTGCAGGCTTTAGATATGATATCTGCTTTAAGTTTTGGAAATGGCAATAACTCTTCTCCGGAAATAATGGGAGATGTCTGGGACTTCCCAGCACTTGCTGCCTTATTGATAAGGTCAGGCAAGGCACTTTATGAGAACAATGTAAGAGATGCATTTGTCAGCGCAGGAGTGCCAGTAAGCGGTTACACCCCAATGAAATCAGGCTCACTGCTTTCTTACCAGCCGATATTCCATATAAGGGCAATGAACATAATCAAATCTTTCCTGAGATAAATAGATG
>JAGVZX010000015.1 GCA_018302185.1 Candidatus Woesearchaeota archaeon | reverse complement strand
ATATTCCGGCTTTTGCAGGATTATGCTTTGCTGCCCTCTCCAAATCTGCAATTGCTAATTTTGGTTCACCTAACTGATGCCATGCAACTGACCTATAATAAAAAGTATCTGGGTTAGTTGGATCGATAGCTATCGCTTCTGTAAAATCATCAACTGCTGGCTCAAAAACGCCTGCATCATTTAGTATGCATCCTCTTAAGACAAAAGCTGCTGCATTGCTAGGCTCAGACTCAATGAGCATGCATAAGGTTGCATAAGCATCATCTATCTCGCCTGAAACATATTGTGCCTTTGCTCTTTCATAATTATCAGCCGGATAAGATACATCAGCCTGCGTTTGCGCATCTGAAGTTGCTTTTGCAGGTTTCTTTGCAGGTCTCACCTTCTCTTGTCCATTCCACTCTGCTTCCGGTCCAGCCATATAACGTGCATACGCTTCTGCTGCTCGGAGTCTCTGGCTCAAAGCCTTTATTCTCTGAGCATAAATTTCTGCTCTATCCGGATCAAGGCTCGCAGCTATTTTCAGATCTTCCATTGCAGTATAAAACTGGCGCTGCCTTTTCAATGAAACTGACCTAAAATAATAGCCAAGAGGGCTTTTTGGCTTAATCCCTATAAAGCAAGTAAAATCTTCAGCTGCCAATCCATAGTTGCGAGCTTCATTTAACATGATTCCTCTTAGCAGCAAGGCATCTGCATTGTCAGGGTCAGCTGATAATATACCGCTTAATTTATCTGCCTGATTCCTGACGTTGCGAAACATAGCAGGCAAGTCTATTCCTGAGTTTTCAAGACTGATATTATAATAGGCAACTCCAAGGCATCTGACTATTTCTTCCTCTCTGCCAGTTATATCAGGATCAAGTTCAATCGCATTCACCAAATCATATATGGCATCCTGAAACCACCTTTTTTTAAAATGTACAATGCCGCGCTTTGCATATGCAGGCGCATAATCTGCAGGCTTAATGCCCGTAACTTCAGAAAGTATTCTTATAACTTCGCGAAGGCGCTTCTCTCTACTCTCATTATCTATTATGGGAATACCGGCTAAATAGAGTTTCCTTTCTGCATGTTTCAATAATAATTCAAGATCCCCCATGATCAGCATTAAGCTAATAGAATTTAAAAAATTTGTGACAAAATAATAAAAAACTAACATTAACAAAATAAAAATAATAATCCTAACATATCTAATGCTTAGGCATTATCAGCATGCTTGCAAGCACAGTCACTGCGCCTAATCCAAGCAAGAAGCTAATTACCAATACTGGCACGAAATAGTCGCTGTCTTTGAATGAAACATTTTCATCATCTACAAATACAGGCTCTTGGCCTTCTGCTGCTTGAGCTCCAGGTTGTTTTTGTGCACCTGTCTGCTGGCCTGCCTGCGCATTCTGTCCTGATTGTGTAGTTTGTGTTTGCCCAGTTTGTGTATTCTGTGTTTGTGCAGTTTGCTGCGCACTCTGGTTCTGTGATTGAGGATTGCATGCTTGAACAACCAACTGGACATCTCTTATGTCATCCAATATAGTATCGCTGAAAAATAACTTTGCGCGTATCGGATATGTTCCTGCTTTCAAAGTATCCTTTAACGCAATTGGAACTGAGAATCTTGCTCTGCTGTCTGCTTCCTTGTAATCATTTGTAAGCTCTATCTCTGTTCTCTTGTAATTTAATCCTAGTTCTGCGCTTGTGACTTCAAGAGCTGCCTCTTCTTCTTCCTTTGAGCCGATGTTTGCAATCTCTATGTCTAATATAGTATTTCTTTTGCATGAAAGCTGAGTGTCAATCAGATTCATCTTTCTTATCTCTAATTCATGGTCTTTCCTGTCAACTTCAAGCGTAAACTTAAATGTTACTTTATGTGTAGCTCTTGAAATCTCATCTCTGCCTTCTGCTTCTATCGTAACATCATAAGTATCCTTTTCAGCATCTACAGGCACAACAAAATTCATGTCAACAGATTCTGTGTTCTCTGCATTTACATCAATGTCTGTAACTTCTTCATCTAGGTCATCTTCATCATCTATGTTTTCTATTGTTGCAGTAACATCTATGTCTTGTATCTCAACGTCTTCATCATCTGTAAAATCATTCTTTAATCTTACTTTTATCTTTAATGGCTTTCCTGCCTGGACATCATTTATCCTGTCACCTGTCAATTCCATGGATTCTGTCTTCTCATTATTCTTTATATCTGTGAATGTGACTTCGACTTCCTCTATGCTAAGCTTTGAGACAGGCTGCACATAAAAATCTGTTATAGAAGCATTGCTTGTCAGATTAGGAGATGTTATTATCAGATCCCCTATGTCTGTTTTTGCTCCTGCAGTCAGCTCAACTGGAATAAATCCTTTTACTATAAATGATTTTGTCTCTCCTGGATTTATTGCAGCAAAAGTCATGTTGTTTGTAAAATTGATGTTGTTTAGTGAAAATGCTATCTTGTATTTTGCATCTGCAGTTGATGTTATGATTAAATCAGTGAATACAGTATCTCCTGTGTTCTGCAAAGTCAGATTAGTAGTTGCATTGCTTCCAGGGCTTTGTGTCTCTGTGCCAAGCCTGAAGGTTGTAGGAACAGTTAACTGTGTAACAGAATCCCTTACATTTAATGCCAAATTTACATATTCAGTCTTGTTTGCTGAAGAGCTGTTGTAAGTGACATTTACTTTGCTTGTGTAACTTGCAGTCTTTTGTGAATTTGATATTCCTGATAATGTCAATAAGACTGCCTTAGATTCACCAACAGCTAAGTTAAAGCTTGATGCGTTTAAAGCAGCTACTGAGTTAGAAATTGTGTTGCTTGAGTTTGCAGCGTCAACAAAATTTTCAACCTGCATGCTTACTGATAATGCAACATTTCCGTTATTTGTTACAGTAAAAGTGTTTGATATTGAGCTTGAAAGATTCTTAAGCCAAAGCAGATTTGATGCAGTACTTAAAGAAACATCTGCATTATGTGAAGCAACTGTTATGCTTACTAGCTGAGATGCAGCATCTGTGCCGTTGCTTGCTGTAATATTGCATACGCTTGTGCCTACAAAACCAGCTGCAGGATGGAAAGTGAAATTTTGCAGATAGCCAGAACCGACTAGACTTCCTACCATTTCAGTTGCATTGCAATCTAATGTATATCCTGTTGTGTCATTTGTTGCAAAACTTGAGAGAACAATTAATTTATCTTCAGTTGTGTTCTGAACATGAGTTTGTGAAGAAATTGTGCTAAATGTCAGTGCATTGACTGTAGTTACTAATGCCAGTGCCAAGAATATTCCTAAGATTATAGTTTTTAATAGTCTCTTCATTTAAATCCCCCTTCAAATTATTGCAATAATGTATAAATTTGATGATTTTAATGGCTGTTATCACTCTGGAGTAGCGGAGTATATATAAATATTATGGTAGTGGGATATATAGGTTGGAGAATATAGCCTACTTATTATTTTTTCTTCTTTGAACTGGTATAGCAATACTTTCTCCTGTTTGCATATCTGTTCCAACACGCACATCAGGACATCTGTATAATCTAACAGCTACATTATGCCTCTCCTCTTCAAATGAAAAATCAATCTGGCGTTCATCATATGGAAACCTTGTCTCATCTGAACTCTTTAATAATGGTGTACCTTTGGCAATTTGTTGATAAACATCATCAGAAAAACAAACAACACCTAAAGTTGGATTTCTTCCATATTCTTCTTCAGAAAATTTTCCATAATCCCCGTATCTATCAAAATGCCCTGTCTTTGCTAGAAAGAAGAAAGCAACCATACTTGCATATGGTGCTTCTGGGGCAAATAATTCAGCTAGAGTATAAGGACCATCAAACCTCATTTCTATCCCAGTTTCACTGACATGTGCACTAGGCGGTACCAAACGCAGCAATCTCTTACCTTTATCTTTTTCTCTCTTACTTTTTACTCTTGGCTGTTGTATTTGCGGAAAAAATGTAGTTATATAGCTTGTGTCCATTGCAATTGTAAAGCTAGGCAATGCTGTATTGATGCTCATCATACTTATAGTCGGTTTTACTATCCTAAGATGTTCTTCGAGTGATGAAGCCATTTTATGAAGAAAATTAACTTAATTTAAAAAATATATCTTAATTGAATCTTCACATAACCTCCTTTTAATTATAGAAATCCTTATTAACAAGAACAATATACTAATAAGATAGTTATAATAAGTTATTATTGCAGACTGATTATAATTATAAGAAAAGAGCGTGTCATCTTGAAAAAGAATGTAAAAGCATCTGCAGTTATTCTATTTGTAGTAATCACTATTATTATAGCAGGCTGCGCAGGCGTCTTAAATCCAGCAAGATATTTCAAGGCAAATCCTGAAGTGAAGAAATTTCTTGACCAGTATCCAGATGCTGACTTTAGATTGACGCATTTTTCAGCAGAAGAATCTAATGCTGAATTTGAAAACATCAAGAAAATCTGCGGCAAAGAATTAAAAGCAGGCAAAGAGCTTTACAAGGCAGAGATAGATGACAAGGCTTCTGGCTTAAGTGTTGTTGCTTACTTAGACATGGAAACACAACTGATGGAATGTGTGAGGAAGTTTGGGGCAGAATTAAATCAAGACAACAAAGATGATGACAATAATAATAATAATAATAATAATAATAACCTTGGGCAAGGTGATAAATTTAGCAAGGATGACTTAACCTTCTGCAAAAAACTAAGCGTTTGCGAGCAAGCAACCATCGATATAAAAGGCAAAGGTAGTGAGGGTAGTTCGCAAGATACTTATGGGTTCTCTGTTCTCGGCAAAGAAGGAAATATATGTTCAGTCGAGCTTTCAGTAAAAGAGATTGCTAGTGAAGACCTGAAAGCATTTGAAAAGACTAGTGTAATATGCAAGCAGGAATGGAGCAGTAAGTTTGAGAAGATTGCCGGCTTTAATGCAGATGCCTGCAAAAAATATATCGACACGCTGATAAGCAGTACCTTAACTCATGCTGCAGATAAAGAGAGTACATTCTGCACAGGAACATTGAGAGAGAAATTATTGAAAAAATGAAACCACAAAAGCTATCCCTACTGTTTGTGATCTTCCTGTTAGTCTTGCCTGCAATAGAAGCAACTCCTGAAGAAGATCAGCTGGATAACATAATAAGGAATATAAGAACAAGCATCTCGACAGGCTCTGTTAGTGTGAGAAACTGGAAATGCCTTAACGGCGCTCTTGGCCTTCTTGATGAAAGGATGGGCGAAATGGTCGGCATAGAAGGATTCCTCAACTCACTCACCAATCCGATAAATTGGGCAAGACAGCTTCTTTCCTTTAAGATAGATTTTGCGATAAGCGCAGTTGAAAAACTTATCGATGACCTTAATGGATATATGGCAGATGGAAATCCGATAGTGACTGCAGACTATAAGCCAGGATGGATAAGGAGAAGTAAAGGAGATGAGTGCAAAAGCTTCAATATGAAATTTATCTGGCTTAAAAATGATAACACAGTAAGGGTTGTCGCTGCAGGCGATTGCGCATGCTATAGGGATGTAAAGGATTTCTACATACAGTTTGATGTCAAAGTCAGGCCAAGGTCGAATGTAGATGATGATGAAGTCCATAAATATGAGGTTGTCGGCTTTAGCAACTCAGACTACGAGTACCTTATAGACCCTGATGATGATGCAAATTCAGTCATAAAAGTCAATTGCTGCAAGGAATGCGGAAAAGAAGTTAATTGGGTGTATGAAGAAGAGCCTGAACAAGGCAGTAAAAAAGTTAGTTTCTCAACCCCTAAAAAAGAGCTATTCGCAGACCCAGACGAGTTTTTAGCTGCACTAGAAAGCGGCTCATTTAAACTAAATGCAAAAGAGAGAGAAGAATTTTTGAGAGGCACTTTGTGCACAAAAATAGATGATGTGATACCTAAACAGATTTCGGATGATAACATACCAAAGGTAGATGACACTACAGGAAAAAAGACAGACGATCCAACTGGTAAAAAACCAGATGATTCAACAGGAAAACCTATTGTAGATCAAATTCCTTCATCAACACTTGATGATTCGCTTCCCAATCCAGATACAGATAAGGTAACACCTTCTACAATTCCTGGCTCAGGCAATATTGTTGTGGAAGATGGCTATTGCGAAAACCTTTATCTAAGGCCAAGTGATCCTGATCCAGACTGCAAAGTCTGCCAGGACAAGATAAACAAGGCAAAAGAAGACAGCAAGAAGCAAAATCCGGAATATGCTGAATGCCCATTCATCAATACTAAGGCATGCAGATCATGCTATTTCAAAGCAGTACTTGACCATACTGTTGCAAACTGCGGTGGAGATTGGAAGCTTACTACTACAGATCCTTGCGGAAGCTGATATTGATTATTTCTTTTATTTCTGCCATCTTGAATTAACACAAATCATGATTTATGCAAAGTATAATTAACACAAAATCGATTCTACGTTAAGTGTAGTTAACACAAATATTTCTGAGTTTATATCCTGTTTTAGTCTGACTTTTTTGTCGCAGTCATAGGTATAGCTGCCAAGAAAAGGATATATACTGAAAAGCACTTTACTTGGAGATATGACTTTAGGTGCCGTATTACAATTTTACCCCTAATAAGTGACTAATTATCGAAAGGTTTAAATATAAGCTTTGCTTTACAGCCAATCTTGGGAGGTAGAAATGATCAGAGAAGGGCCTGCAATGCAATTAATGAACCTGTTATCTCTCATCGAAAATGGGGGAGCAGAAGGAGTTTGTAAAGGAAACTGGAAAGATTGGGAAGAAAAGTTCACGTTAAGAAACCAGAGATAGAAACAGAGATAATAAAAGCATATTTAAGGGCAGATGAGGGGACAGGAAAAACTTGTGATCAACCGATAGATAGTGATGGAGCAACTGCACATCCACCTCCAGCATTAGAGCAAAGAGTTGGGACAGTTGAATATGCAAGATAACAATAAAAATAAGAAGAAGTTCATATTTATAGTATAAAAAAGAATTGGAGACTAAAAAAATGGCAATTGACAAGGAATTGAGTGATTTGATAAAAAGTATAAAAAATGAATTAGGTGAGAGTAATCCTCTTCCTCCTGTTCCTCAACGCCCATTGCCTTATGTTGATGATACCGGCTTTGTTATGGCATTAGAAGTATTAGGAAAAGTCTCTGAAGATGCTGACACTACAAGCTATGAATCAGTTGATTACAGAAAGCTTGGAGATCCTGAAGTAAGGAAACAATTCTTAAAGGCTGTAGTTGATACTTATGCAGCTGAATTTGATTCATATAAGCCAGCTACAGAACCAAGGACAATAGACCCTGGCGTTGGATTAGCGAATATAGTTAAGGAAACGATAAGTGCAGGTAATGGCACCAATGTAAGATTAACGCAGTTTTTAGATCGTGCTAAAGCAGCTAAAGGAGCAGATGGACAACTTCCTGATGACATAGTATTATATGCAGCTGAAGTGCTGAAAGATGAATCTGGGCAGATAGATTATACCAAATTAAAAGATCCTGATATGAGAAAAAGATTCGCTGGCAGATTAAATGAGGGTATTGTAGGCTATGTCCTTGAAGCAATTCCTCTTAATGCACCTATTGATCCTACCCATAGTGCAGCAAGTGTTGCAATTATCAGATACACTGCATTTGATGGCAATTTCAGATATACGCCTAAAAGTGCTGGAGAGAGTGTAGCTAAGAAGTAGGGTGCAAAAGCTGTTAAGCCTTGAGAGTAAATGCCTCAATAAATCAGATGAAGATAAAGTTATAATCATTAAAAGATAGCAAAAACATATACAAAACCAAAAAATATATAAACGAGCGAGGATTACAAAATGACAAGCAACATTTCACAATTACCGTTGGAAAGGAGACTAGGTAACATGAGCACAAAAAAAGGTGGACATTCTAGTAATGTAGTTCAAATGCCTAGAGCAAATGCTAGTGCTGAACACGGCGGAGAAGAGCACGGTGGAGGTCATGGAGGCGGACATGCAGACCCAATCCATGATGCAGAAACAACTTATAAAAGCGCAAAGCGTGTTCTAGATACTACTCAGTTAGCACATGATGAAGCATTCCTTTATGCTGCAAAACTTATACGAGATAAGAAAGGAGAAGTTGATACTAGCAAATTAGAAGATGAAGGCATGCGAGATAAATTTGTCAAAAGAATGCTCCAATTTTATGTAAGGCGTGCAAGGAAATCATTTTCTGAGGCAGGCGAACATGAGGAGCATGGTGCTCACGGAGAAGATGAAGCAGAAGGTGAAGATATAGATCCTGTTAAAGCAGATAGATTATTGCAGGCATATATGAATATGACAGGTACTATGTTAAAAAGGCAGATAAGCCAATATGGTGCAAAGTATTCTAAAGAAGTCCATGATGGTCTTATGAACAGGGTGCATCAGCAGATGCAGCAGCAATTTGATGAGTCAATTACAAGCGAGATTAAACATGATAATATTGAGTCTGTCATACAATACACACATGTTGATCCACACCTGATAAAAAGGCCGCTTGAATTAGAGGAAGCTAAGGAATTG
Source organism: Candidatus Woesearchaeota archaeon (assembly GCA_018302185.1). GTDB lineage: Archaea > Nanobdellota > Nanobdellia > Woesearchaeales > UBA10200 > UBA10200. The sequence continues at coordinate 8,752 of JAGVZX010000015.1, read as the reverse complement.
CTTAGGACCAAATTTAAGGGAGATGTCTCTGATAGTTATCTGAAACAGCATAGCTGGTATGGCGCTCCAAAGCATAGTGCAGATAATGTTGTCCATATAGATGATTATAAAAAACACGCACCTGCACATTTAAAGAAAACAGGGTAGTTATTAATCTTATTTTTTTCTTTATATTTTTTATTTCATAATTTTGGTGTATCACTAGTTTATTCTTTATTTTATTAACAAATTTTTTATATTTGTCGTCTTTTTCTCTGATTTATGGCAATTTTGGGGTTAGAGGAAAGAATAATAGATAGAGCAGTGATTGCAGGATCAAATTATAATACGTCTACTTCTGATTACAATTCTGATAATTATACACATACCTCTAATTATGCTCCTGATTCATATTCGTATAAGATTAATTTTGGAGATCAGATAAGTAATGCAGCTCCTGCTATAACAAATAAGGCTGAAGCAACTACCAAAACTGTAACACCACAAACTATACTAACAAATTCTGAACCCCAAACAGACAACGCCTTAGCAGGCCTTGAAAACATTGCAATAGCTTATTCTCCTGTTTATGATGTTGAGACAAAGCACCAGGTTCCAGATGCAAGCTTTAGCTATAATAGAGATGAAGTCTACATATTTCCAGAGCAGTGTGGCAATGGAACAAATTATATGATATTTAGGCCAACAGAGAATGTAAGTGAGCCATTAGAATTGGAAGAAGGGTTTTATTATGCGCATGCAGATGAGCTTGATGGTATTGAACAGGCATTGCAGAGCATCCATGATATAAAGACAGAGATGATAAAGTATGAGGCATCTGGCCAGCTTGAGAGATTGATAGAATTTGCTCAGGTGAATGGCATTAACACATATATCTTAAGGCAGCCAGATTACTATGGCGCAACAAGCGAAGGCCTTGCTATTGCATACACATTCTATCATAAGCATATCCCTGGTGAATTGTTCTTATTAGGCGCAGGCAAAAATTTTTACGACTCAACATATAATCATGGATTAAACTTGGGAGTCCATCCTGATTATGGCATAGTTGATGCAATTACAGAAGAATTATTGCACCAGGTGCAGCCTGAATGGATGTATGAGATGGTTGTTGAACATGGATATATGGAACTCCTTGAAGGCCATGTTAAGGCATTAAAATCAAAATACTTTTTTGAGCTAGCAGATGAAGCCCCAGATGAAGATACACGGCACTCTTATTCTGTGCTTTCTGCAAAAAATTACGCATGGTACAGGCAGTTGATGGGACAACATGTTGGACTATATGGCATTGAGATAGATGAAGGTACTCTAGAAGAGATGCTTGATACCTATTCGCCTGAAGATGTTGTTAAAGTGTTAAGCGAAGGCGCAACAAGAGAGCCAAATAGATGTGCAGAGGGCGGATATGGGTATGCCACAAGATCTGGAAATAAAAACATAAGGCGAAATAACATCAGAGCAAACAGCAAGATAGGAAGAGCAGCATTGATGGTTGAAAGGCAAGGTAATTATTTTAGTGGCTATGCTGCAGATGATAAAAGTGATGGTGATAATACACACGGAGAAGAAGAGAGTGTTGGATGCGGATGTGCCTATGATAATGAAAGAGAAGAGAATGCAGACAGTGAAGGTAATTCAGATAATGAAAGTTCTTCAAATGCTGACGGACAAGGAAACGATTGTGGAGAGGACAGCGAATAATTAATTGTACCAAAATATTTAACTACTAATAGTTATTTTATTAACGATATTATTCAAAATCGAACGATAGATAATAAACTGAATTATGGACTAAGAATGCAAAAACTGATCTCTCAAGGCGCAGAAGCAAGGATATATGAAGCAGAAATAGCTGGTAATTATAAGACTAATAATAATGAGGATAATAAGAATAATAACGGATATTACAAGATTAAAGTAATAATCAAAGACCGCTTCAGAAAAACCTACCGTCATGAAGCATTAGATAGGCAGCTTCGCAATTCTCGCGCAAGAAGGGAAGCAAAAGTTCTTGAGAAATTAGCTGCATTAGATTTTACTGTGCCAAGAGTTATTGAGTTTGATGACAAAAACTCAATTTTAAAGATTGAGAAGATAGAGGGCAGATTAGTTAAGGAAGTATTGGATGAAAATGCAAAAAAAACAAAGTTTATCAAAAGCATATGTGATGAGATTGGGCAAAAGATCGCTTTTTTGCATCTGCATGGCATAATCCATGATGATCTGACTACAAGCAACATGATCTTAGCAAATAATGCTAATGATAAGATAAAGAATAATACTATTTACTTCATTGACTTTGGCTTGAGCTTTTTTTCTGCAAAAGTAGAAGATAAGGCAGTTGACTTGCATCTGATTGAAAGAGCACTAGAAAGCAAGCATTACAAGATTTTCAAGGATTGCATGAAAGCAGTTGTTGATGGCTATCTGAAAGCTTATGCGGCTGCAGGCAAGAAAGAGATAGGAAACCAGATTCTTGCAAGGCTTGAATCTGTCAAAGAAAGAGGAAGAAATAAGGCAAAGAATGTAGGGAGCTGAAATATTTCTATACTCATTTCTATCACTTTTATAGAAAGGTTTAAATATAGGGTATACTACACCATATGTGATGAAATGCCCCCTATTTGAAAGCAAGCATATTGACGGCAGATTTATAATTGATATAAAGATATACAAAGTAAAGGCAGATAAATTCCTGCCTGAAGGGATAAAATATTCGCTTGTTGCCGTTGACAAAGACACAGGCAAAAGGCTTTTGGGGTTTGATAACCATGAAAACAAAGGCCATCATATGCACATATTGAAGAATGAAAAAAAGTATGATTTTACAGATGAATGGAAACTGATAGAGGATTTTAACGATGAATATGAAAAGCTCAAGAGGAGGCTGTTGAAATGAAAATCAAAAAGATAGTTGTGGAGATCAAGCCATTGAAAGAGACATTGAAGGAGTTTGCTGAGATATACGGCAAACTAAAGAAAGGCCATAAGATAGCTTCAAAAAGAGCTTTGGCATTTAGCGATGTCGATACCTTCAGGCAATTCTTTTCGCAGAAGAGGATGGAACTGCTAAAATTGATAAAGCATGAAAGCCCTGGCTCAATCTATAAATTAGCCCAACTAAGCGATAGGGAATACAAGAATGTCCATGATGATGTGGCATTGCTGGAGAAGCTTGGCCTGGTAACAAAGAAGGAGCATAATCTCAAGGTTGAGTTTGATAAATTACTGGTAGAGGTTGAAGTATGACTGATAAGTTCCTGATTTTGTAAAATAAGTTTTTAAAACCGCCATATTTATAAACTCATAATGTTTTCTCATGTTTCTGAGTGAGAAAAGAAGAAAAAATTAAATTTTCTCAGTTAATGAAAACTGTTTGATGTGCCTAAGAATTTGGGTGCAGAAGGTTAAATATGTTAAATAAGATACATGATGTAAATTCAGCAAATAAACAATCAGCAACAAAAGCTACTAGAATGAAGGCTTTGATGCCAAGCTTGAGAGAGAAGAAAAGATACGTTGCATTCAAGATAATGTCAGAAAATAAGATAGTTGATTTTGATGCTGTTTCTAATGCAATATCTGAATCAGGCAGAAGATTATTTGGTGAGTTAGGTATGGCTGAGGTTGGCTTGATACCTGTCAAAGAAAGATGGAATCCAGAGAAGCAGCTTGGATTAGTGAGGGTTTCTCATAAGCATGTCAACCATATAAAAGCAGCATTTGCACTGATCACAAAGATCGATAATCATAAAGCTGTAGTAAGCAGCATAGGCACTTCAGGGATAATGAAGAAAGCTGTTGAAAGGTATATGGCAGGGTGATGAAAAGATGGCGATTTTAGAACCGGGAGATATTTTTGGGACAAATACTTCACTTGAGATAGGTGCAGGCACTGGAGCTAACCAATCTGGTGTAGCTGAAGAAGGTTCTGATACTTTAACAGATGAACAGTTATTAAAAATGATAGGTTATCAACCTGGTCAAATAACTGATATTGTTCTTCAAACCAAGCATGATGAAGATTTTAATAGAGCTGAAGGTGAATTAGGAGATACAGTTACCATGTTAAATTATGCGCTAGACCGTGGGCCTAGATATATATTGATGAGCTTTGATAGCCGAGAGTTGAGTTGGTTAACTCAGATGTCACCGCAACTAGTAGAGAGAGCGTTTATACAAGAGATTGGCGGTATTAGAGAGATATATAGCGGTAAAATAATTGTTGTGCCAGAAGGCCAACCTATAACTTATAATGCTGAAAGAAAGGAGATAGTTATTCCTGCGGCCAGATGGATGCATTATGTTGTTACTAATGGCGGCAATGTAAGGATTGAAGAGCCTGCACAACTTTTAGGGAAACCTCTTAGATATGATGCAGTAGAATTTGCTAAGGCGACAGGCATATTATCAGCTGATGGCCCAACTATGCACGTCGGAGAATTAGCAGTCGACCATCTAAAACAGATATCACCGCAAAGATACCAGAGAATAATTGATTCAGTAAAATAAAAAATCAGATTAATGCTAAAAATTATATAATAAAGACTAAGGATTAAATAATACAAATAAAAACAAGAATTAAACTATAAGACTAATATTGAATAAAGAGGAGGAATCAAAAATGGAACCAACAATGTCACATCAGATGATGGGTTATGATAGAGCAATTACCATGTTCAGCCCAGACGGAAGATTGCTTCAGGTAGAATATGCAAAAAAGACCGTAAGGCAAGGAAGCACTGCAATAGGCATGGTATGCAAAGATGGCATATTATTATTGAGCGACAAAAGGATAGTTGATCCTTTAATCGTGCCAGAAAGCGTAGAGAAGATCTGGAAAATAGATGATCACATGGGAGCAACTGCATCTGGCATCATAAGCGATGCAAGAATCCTGATAGAGCGTGCGCAATTGAGAGCACAGCAACACAGAGTTACTTATGACACAGAGATTGATACTTTATCTATAGTAAAAGATATGTGCAATGTAAAGCAGATCTGCACACAATCAGGCGGATTAAGGCCATTTGGTGTCTCTATATTAGTTGCTGGCATTGATGATGACGGACCAAAACTGTTTGAGACAGATCCGACAGGCATCTATTTCAGGTATAAGGCAACTGCTATAGGAGAAGGAGAGACAGAAGCAGAAGAGATTTTGCACAAAAACTATAATGAAAACTTAGACCTTGAAGATGGTCTGAAGCTTGCAATCAAAGCATTGACCAAATCTATAGGAACAGACTTTGATGTTGACAGGATAGATGTCGCATACATAAAAACTGCGGATAAGAGATTCAGCAAGGTAGATAGAAGCAAGGTTGAGAAATTGATCGCTGAGATAAAAAAGCAGAAGGATAAGAAGTAGGCTTTTTTGTTTAGATTTTGATTAATAATAAGATAATACGCAATGAAATAATGAACAACAATTAACTAGGTGGTTAATATGAGCAGAGAACATGCAATATCTTCGGGAAAGATTCATCTGAATCTTGCAAGATTAAAGAAAGCAGGAAAGAACTTTGAGGTAGATGTTGACCCTGACTTGGCATTGAATTATAGAGCTGGAAAAGGTGTTGACATCCGTGACGTTGTAAAAGCGCAGAAAGTGTTTGAAGATGTCAAGAAAGGATTGTTAGCTTCTGAATCTGTCATGATGCAGGCATTCAACACATCAAATGCACTGGAAGTTGCTGCAATAATAATCAAAGAAGGCGAGATACAGCTTACTGCAGAGCACAGGGAGAAGATGCGCGAAGTGAAGAGAAAGCATCTTATCAACATAATCCATCGCTATGGCGTTGATCCAAGAACAAATGCTCCTCATCCAGTTACAAGGATAGAGAATGCATTTGCAGACGGCAAAGTTAAGATAGATGAGAACAAGTCTGCAGAAGAGCAAGTTAAAGAGATATTGCGAGCACTAACCCCAATATTGCCCATCAAGTTTGAGACAAAGGAGATTGAGATCCATATTCCAAGCCATTATGCAAGCATGGCAAACGGAATTGTAAAGCAATTAAGCAAAGTGTTAAGCTCTAACTGGGCTCCAGACGGAAGCTTCACTGGCACTATTGAGATACCTGGCGGCTTAGAGGAAGAGTTCTTTGCAAAACTGAATAAAGTGACGCATGGGACAGTGACCAGCAGATTGGTGAGGACGAAGTAAAGGATAATAATTCAAACTTAAAAATAAGATAAATCAATTAAAACAAAACTTAAAACAAATAAAAAATAAACAAAACGGAGGGCTCGCAAAGTAACTTTAAACAACTAGAGCAGTTGAGCGTAGCGAAACTGATCATGGGTTGATAAGGGTCGTAGACCCTTATGTGAGGTTAAGCTTTTGCAGAGCAAAAGGTTATGGGAGAAATAATCGTAAAAGAAAAAGATGTTGTTGTTCCAGGCGAAATTATCGCTAAAGGCATGGATTTCCTGCCAGGCATGGGAACTACAAGACAAGGAGATAATATACTGGCTGCAAGGATCGGCCTAGTAAACATAGATGGAAGAGCTATTAGGCTGATTCCATTGTCCGGGCAGTACTTGCCTAGAGCAGGAGACACTATAATAGCAAATGTTGTTGACGTTAACTTCTCTGGTTGGAGAGTTGAGACTAACAGCGCATACAGCGCAATGCTGAATGTCAAGGATGCAACAAGCGATTTTGTGGCAAAAGGCGCAGATTTGACACAATACTTTGATGTAGGAGATTATCTTGTTGGAAAGATAGTGAATGTCACAACACAGATGCTTATCGACATATCATTAAGAGGCCCTGGCTTAAGAAAGCTTGGTGAAGGAAGGATATTAAAAGTTGCTTCCAGCAAAGTCCCAAGGATAATCGGGAAAAAAGGAAGTATGGTCAGCATGATAAAGCAGGCAACTGATACAAAAATAATTGTTGGCCAGAATGGAGTGATCTGGATTTCTGGAGAAGATCCTAAGGGTGAATTGATTGCAGTCAACACAATTAAAAAGATAGAGGAAGAAGCACATATCCCAGGATTGACTGACAGGATAAAATCGCATTTGGAACAGATAACTGGCAGACAGCTGCAGCTTCAGGAAACACCTGATGGCATGGCACATAATGAAGGATAGATGATTAGTTTTAAAAGATAAACCAATCACAAAAACAAGATATAAAGATAAAAAATAGATAAATAAACAAAATAACAACACATAAAGGTGAACAAAAAATGACATATTCCAAAAGATCTGATGGAAGAAAATTCGATGAATTAAGGCAGATGGAAGCAAAAGTAGGCGTGATAAAGAGAGCAGATGGAAGCGCAATGTTTAAGATAGGAAAGACAACAGCATATTGCGCAGTATATGGGCCAAGAAATCTGTATCCAAAGTTCCTGCAGAATCCTCTGAAAGGAACTTTAAGAGTAAACTATAGCATGATGCCATTTTCAGGCTCAGGCAACAGGGTCAAGCCAGGTCCAAACAGGAGAGCAAGAGAGATCTCATTGGTAATAGAGAAAGCTATCACTCCAGTGCTTGATCTAGGCGAGTTTCCAAATTCAGTAATTGATATTTTTATCGAGCTGCCACAGACAGACGCAGGCACAAGATGCGCAGGCATTTGCGCAGCATCAATGGCATTAGCTGATGCAGGATTAGCGATGACAGACTTGGTAGCAGCAGTCAGCGTAGGCAGAGTAGATGACAAGGTAGTTGTTGATCTTTGCTATGACGAAGAAGCATACCCAGATGGCCCAGTTGCAGATGTTCCGATAGCAATGCTGCCTAACTCTGGCAAGATCTCTTTGCTGCAGATGGATGGCGAGATAAGCAATGAACAGCTTATCAAAGCATTAAAGATGGGAGAGACTGCATGCAAACAGATATATGAAGTGCAGAAAGCAGCTCTTAAAGACAAATATAAAAGCACAGGAGACGAGGATTGATCACAATGACAGCAAAACAAGCAAGACAACACATCGTAAAATTATTGAATAAGACAGCGAGATTAGATGGCCGCGGATTTACTGAATACAGAAAACCGATCAGCATTGAGTATAACATCTCAAAAAGCGCAGAAGGCTCTGCAAGAGTCCAGATTGGAGAAACGATTGTATTAGCAGGAGTTAAGATGGAAATTGGTCAGCCATATCCAGACACACCTAATCAAGGCGGCCTTATGGTAGGTGCAGAATTATTACCATTAAGCAATCCAGATTTTGAGTCTGGTCCACCAGGCATACAAGCGATTGAGCTTGGAAGAGTTGTAGACAGGGCAATAAGAGAAGCAAAAGCAATTGATGTTGAGAAGCTCTGCATCACAGAAGGAGAGTTATGCTGGGTAGTGAGCATAGATATCTGCACATTAAATGATGCAGGCAATCTGTTTGACGCAGCTGCATTAGCAGCTTTAGCAGCATTGAAAAATGCAAAACTGCCAGAAAGAGACGGCAAAAAGATAGATTATAAGAAGCTTACAGATGAGAAGCTACCTATCCAAAGATTGCCTATCTCAGTGACTGTATGCAAGATTGCAGACAAATTCTTGGTAGACCCTACAAATGAGGAAGAGGAGGTCATAGATGCAAGGCTGACAGTTGCCTTCATGGAGAATGGGGAAATTTGCGCAATGCAAAAAGGCGGAGATGCAGCATTAACTCTTGCTGATATCGAGCAGATGATAAGCATCGCTGCTGAGAAAAGCCAAGAGTTAAGAAGTGTACTGGATGAAGCATAATTATTTCAGTTAGATTTTTTTATTTTTTATAATTAC